>JALQTV010000100.1 GCA_023268675.1 Saprospiraceae bacterium
TTCGAGGATGAGGATCAGCAGAGTTGTCATCATATTGATGATCGCAACCAAGGCCATCAGGGTCAGAATGACAATCTCATTGACATTCTGCAGGTCCAGCCACTCGAATATTTCCGGAAAACGCTCGCGGATGGTTTCGGCAAAAAGGTAATTGGGCAATAACTCAAAGTAAATGTAATCGCGCAATACATCGAGATCATCTATGTCCTCTACAAACAATTCAAAGCCACTGATTTCTTCTTCAGTCCAGTTGTGTAACTTCTGCACATGCCTTAGATCAACCAGTGCAAATTTTTTGTCGTACTCTTCCAGGCCGGTTTTATAAATCCCTGAGACATTGAAACGGCGAACGAGCTGGGAGTTGCCCTCTACAAAATACACTTCAAAGACATCCCCTATGCCTACCTTGAGGCGATCTGCCGTGTAAGCCGACAACAGAATATCCCTTGACGGCAGAGAATCGCTTAAGTCAATAGGCCCACCTTCCACCAGGTACTCCTCCAAGAAAGTCCAATCGAAATCTGTACTAATTCCCTTGAGAATGATCCCTTCAATTTGAAGATCCGAAGCGATGATGCCAGGTATCAGTCCGAAAACCTGTACATGCCTGATCCCTCCATTTGTCTCCCCTTCGGTCTCAAATTGTATGCCCAGGAAATTGCGTTCTTCCACTAAGGGTACTTTACCTATATTTCCCAGGCTTTCGTAAAAAGGCTGGTCCTTGCGAATGGGAAAAGCCTCCAGGAAAGATTCGCCTATGTCTATATCTGTGATGTGAATATGCCCCCAAAAGCCGAAAATCTTTTCACTGATCTGGTTTTTAAAGCCTGTGATCAGTGCCGTGGAAACCAACATCACGGAGATACTGATAGCCACAGATACCACTGCTATGCGTATGATAAACCGGGACAGGGTACGCTGGCCCGAAGCTGCCAGTCTTTTAGAAATAAAAAAGGAAATATTCATAGTTAGTTGCTACATCAAATGTATCGTTTTTTTTCCACTCCTTCCTCCCCTGCCGCCTACAAAAGACAACGCGCTCCAAATCACCTGCCGGGGATGAAGCAGGGTTCAGGAAAATTGCTAAATTAGCCGATCATTTATTCAAACGATTACATTACATGGATTTTTTAGCAGAATTAACCTGGAGAGGCATGCTCCACGACTCCATCCCCGGCATAGAAACCGAACTTAGCCAGGGCATGGTTACCGGCTACATTGGCTTTGACCCTACTGCACCTTCCCTCACCATAGGCAATTATGTGCAGATCATGCTGCTGGATTTGTTCCAGCGCTCCGGGCACAGACCCATCGTCCTCATGGGGGGCGCGACCGGCCGCATTGGCGATCCTTCCGGTAAAGACAAAGAGCGGGAGTTAAAATCCTATGATGAACTGGACAACAACCTCCGACACCAGATGGAACAATTCAAAAAGTTCCTCAATTTCGACGAAGGCCCCAATAAAGCTGTACTTATCAATAATTACGACTTTTACAAGGGAATGAATGTCCTTGACTTTCTCAGAACTGTAGGCAAAACACTTACAGTCAACTACATGATGAACAAGGAGTCCGTTAAAAAGCGCATAGAAACAGGCATTTCTTTTACTGAATTCAGTTATCAGTTGCTTCAAGGCTATGACTTCCAGTGTTTGTTTGAACAAGAAAGCTGTATCCTTCAGATGGGAGGCTCCGATCAGTGGGGCAATATAACGGCAGGTACTGAGTTTGTTCGCCGCAACCTGGGTGGAAAAGCTTACGCCATCACTACCCCGTTGCTTACCCGCTCGGACGGCAAAAAATTCGGAAAATCCGAAGAAGGAAACATCTGGTTAGATCCGAAACTCACCTCTCCCTATAAATTTTATCAATTCTGGATCAATTGTGCCGATGCAGACATCCCTATGTTTACCCGCTACTTTACGCTCTTATCCAAAGAAGAAATAGAGGCCCGCGAAGAAGCCCTGGCGGAAGACCCCATAGAGCGAAAGCGCCTTCTGGCAGAAGAGTTGACCATACGCATCCATTCGAAGGAAGATTACGAAGCCGTTTTGCGGGTATCAGATATGCTTTTCAGCAAAAAAGCAAACCGGGACAATCTCCTGCAGATGCAGCTTGGAGATCTCGCGACGCTGGCCAGCGAAATTCCAGCTTTTACTTTGTCTAAAGATCTTTTTTCGCAAGGCGTAAACATAACTGAACTACTGGCAGAACACACACAAGTTACCGATTCTAAAAGTGCTGCCCGAAACGCCATCAAGGGCAATGCTATTTCTATCAACAAGGAGAAAATTGCCAATCACGACACTACGATCAACCACGAATGGTTGCTACATGGCAAATACCTGATGGTAGAAAACGGAAAGAAAAACAAATACATGCTCGTTGTGGAATAAATAGCGCTTATGAAACTGTCCATTTACCAGGTTGATGCCTTTGCCTCTAAAGTATTTGAAGGCAACCCCGCAGCTGTAGTCCCGCTCGAAGCATGGCTGCCGGATGAAGTATTGCAAGCCATTGCCACCGAAAATAATTTGTCAGAAACAGCTTACATCGTACAGGAAGCAGCAGGCTATCGGATCCGCTGGTTTACTCCTGCTTACGAGGTCAATCTTTGCGGCCATGCGACCCTGGCAACAGCTCATACCCTTTGGCAACATTTGGATTTCAAGGGAGATGTGCTTCATTTTTCTTCCAAAAGCGGACCGCTGATGGTTAGACAGGAAGCTGAAGGTAGCTATACCCTTGACTTTCCCGCCGATCCCCCCCAGGTCTATGCCGATAAGGATTCCATTGCGGCAGCACTCCGCCAACCTGTCCTGGAAGTATACAAAGGAAAAGACGACCTCATGGCTGTCTTGCCCAAGCAATCCCTTGTCGAAACCCTGCAACCAGATTTTTCCGCGATAGCGGGCCTCCCCTGCCGCGGACTGATTGCCACTGCTGCAGGAGAAACAACAGATTTCGTATCCCGTTGCTTTTACCCGGGTGCGGGAATCAATGAGGACCCTGTCACCGGCTCTGCACATACCCTGATGACACCTTTCTGGGCTGAAAAACTGGGAAAAACAGATATGAAGGCTGCTCAACTCTCCGCCAGAAGTGGGAAACTCGATTGCAGACTCGAAGGCAATCGGGTACTGATCAGCGGTCAGGCACAAACTTATATGTTCGGAGAAATCAACTTTTAAACACCTAAAACCTGGAGCCATGCAGGACAAGCGCCCCGACCTAAGCTATATTCTCAACCACCTGGGGGAAGACCGGGAAAAGTACTACAATGCCGTTTCACCCCCCATCATTCAGAGCAGCAACTTTGCCTTTCCCACCCTCGATGCTTTTCGAGAAGCTTTTGCCGATGAAGTGCACCAGCACATCTATACCCGTGGCAACAATCCAACTACGGAGATTCTCCGCAAAAAGATTGCGGCACTGGAATACGCAGAGGATGCACTTGTTTTTAGCAGCGGCTCGGGAGCTATTTCCTCGGCTATTCTCGCCTTTCTCAAAGCTGGCGATCATGTAGTCTGTGTACAATCTCCTTATTCCTGGACAAAAAATTTGTTACTGGAATACCTCCCAAGATTTGATATCAGCCATACTTTTGTCGATGCACGCGACCCTGCCAATGTAGAAGCCGCCATGCGGCCCAATACCAGAGTCTTGTTCCTGGAAAGTCCCAATTCCATGACTTTTGAAATGCAGGACCTGGAGGCCTGTGCAGCCATTGCGCGCAAACATGGCGCCGTGTCCATGATCGACAATAGCCACGCCACCCCCCTTTATCAAAACCCTATCAAACTAGGCATCAATCTGTCCATCCATACTGGCACAAAATACCTCAACGGCCACAGCGATGTAGTCATGGGAGCCATTTGCGGGAGTGCAGAGCACATCAGGCATATTTTCCACTCCGAGACCATGACCCGGGGCAATATTCTGTCTCCCCACGACGCCTTCCTGACCCTCAAAGGCCTGCGCACCCTTGAATTACGCGTACAACGATCGCACGACAGCGGCCTGATTGTAGCAAAATATCTGGAGCAACACCCCAAAATTGAAAAAGTGCTGCATCCCTGGCTGCCTTCCTTCCCTCAGTACGAACTTGCCAGAAAACAAATGCGGGGCGCAGGAGGACTTTTTAGCATTTATCTGAAAACAACCGACATAGAAGCTGTGGAGCGCTTTTTCCACCGCCTAAAAACCTTCCTGCTGGCAGTATCCTGGGGCGGACACGAATCTCTGGCTTTACCCGCTGTTGCCTTTTACAAGGTAAAGGGCAAAGCTGACTCCCCTCAGCCCGTAAACCTGGTTAGAATCTATGTAGGAATGGAAGACCCACAATATCTCATTGACGACCTCGAACAGGCCTTGGAAGCGCTGTAGAGCGCATGGAAATCAGCTTGTTTTGCCCTAAATTTGCAAAAACAAACGATTTGTTTTAAATTTAGGGCAAAACAAGCAAAATTTACGGTGAAAAAACAATCCACCCATCGCAAGTATAACTTTCCAGACGCAGACCTCTACCTGCAGTGCATAGAGCGCATCAAGTATGCTCATCGGGATATTGCTCAATTCGAAGCTTACGGATACTCTCTGCAACGCCTGGAAAAGTTTTTCAAAAGTTGCGAAGTTTTCAAAGTCTTGCCCAATGACGACGAACTGGTAGGGGATCAGATGATCACCACCGAAAAAAAAGACAAGGCAGCGGAACAACTTCGAAGTGCCATCCGAAGTCTGATGACCCGCGTTGCGCTAAAATACCCCGCAAAAAGCGGTCGATACCGAAAATTCGGCACCATCAAACTCGGTGACATGTCTGATGCCCAACTGCTTTTTTGCGGACGAAGAGTGGTGCGCGTTGCCCGCCAGCAGATTGACTTTCTCGAAGACGTAGGAGTAAACGAAAGCCTCCTACGCAGAATTTCCGAAAGTGCCCAGGTTTTTGAAAAGAGCATGAACCTCCAGCAAGATAAGGTAGCAGACAGAGACATTGCGGTAGAAAACCGCACCGACAAAGGCAATGAATTGTACAATGAGTTGGTTACCCTTTGCAATATCGGCAAGGATATATGGGCTGAACTGGATCCTGTCAAATACGACAACTACTGCATCTACGAAAGCAACAACGAACAAAAAAAAGCCCGCAAAGCGTCTGCGGAGGATTAACAGTCCTACCACCGGAGTACAATAAAAAAGCCTCCAACTAAGTCAGCTGGAGGCTTTTTTAATTCCTGTCAAGATCCGATTACGGCTTAATTGGTTTGATATTCGCATCTCTCATCGGATTGGGAGCCTCTCCAAACTTGTGAGCTTTGAACACCTGGAATCTGCTTGGCATTTCTCTAACCGGCCAGGCATTGTTTGATTCGTCGATATCCGCTGTTTCTTTGTAAGGATCCAATACCACTCCGGTAACAACCTTGTCTTTGACAAAAACTTTGGTAAACCTGTTTTCATTTTTGCGCCAGATCTCTACGGGAATGGTCTCAACTTCTTTGCTGCCATCTTCGAAAGTCCACTCCAAAATAACAGGCATGACCAGTCCCCCCTTGTTGCTGAAATGCAATTCGTAGTAGTTGTTTTTACTGAATTGCTCCTCTTTTTCTTCTTTAGAGAAAGTCTCACTGTAGAGGGTAGAAGTTACTTGCTGTACAGAGTCCTTGGTTTCCCAGGGTTTGTAATTGGTGTAAAAATCTACCAACTCGGGATCCTCATCTATGGCATATTTCTTTCCTGCCTCCCTGTTGCGCATACGGGAGATATTGTCATCTTGAGGAGTATTGCGGATATTTTGAGTAAATTCTCTAGGTTGAGGATTGTTGTCCATATCGACTTTGTACCACTTGATGCTGTCGATAGAGATATCCACTGCGTCTGTGGTGTAGAACCAGCCTCTCCAGAACCAGTCAAGGTCAACCCCACTGGCATCTTCCATTGTGCGGAAGAAATCGTCCGGTGTAGGATGCTTGAAAGCCCATCTGCGGCAATATTCCTGGAAAGCATAATCAAACAATTCGCGCCCCATGATGGTTTCGCGCAGGATATTCAAAGCGGTTGCAGGCTTGCCATAAGCATTGTTGCCAAACTGTATGATGTTTTCACTGTTGGTCATGATAGGCTCCAACATATCCTTTGGCATCTTCATGTAACTCACGATGTTGGCTGCAGGTCCTCTACGGGAAGGATAGTTGGGGTCAAATTCCTGTTCTGCCAGGTACTGTACGAAAGAATTGACACCCTCATCAAACCAGCTCCACTGACGTTCATCAGAGTTGATGATCATCGGGAAATAATTGTGACCTACCTCATGGATGATAACAGAAATAGCGGCCAGTTTATTTCTCTCGGTATAGGTTCCATCTTCTTCGGCACGTCCCGGGTTGAAACAAATCATTGGGTATTCCATGCCATTGGCAGCTTCTACCGAAATTGCCACAGGATAAGGGTAAGGAATGCTGTAACGAGAGTAGATTTTCAAAGTGTGTGCCACTGCTTTGGTAGAATACCTACGATAAATCGGGTATGCTTCTTTTGCATAATAGCTCATGCACATCACCTTGTCACCTGCTTCGGTGTCATAAGCCATGGCATCCCATACAAACTTACGGCTGGCAGTCCATGCGAAGTCTCTCACATTTTCAGCCTTGTAAACCCAGGTTTTTTGCTTCTTGGATTTTTTTGAATTTTCATTTGCGACTGCCTCGTCCAGGTTCACAATTTCTATGATCTCTTCAGAATTTTGCGCCTGTTTCCAACGCGCCAATTCTTCTTTTGACAATACCTCCTCATAATTCTGACATTCGCCGGTAGAACCTACCACATAATCATCGGGCAGGGTCATTTTCACATTATAGTTACCAAAAGTAAGGGCAAATTCCCCTCTACCGGTAAACTGCTTATTTTGCCAACCTTCGAAGTCACTGTAAACAGCCAGGCGAGGAAACCATTGAGTAATGGTAAAGATATAGTTGTCATCTTTTTCAAAATATTCATAACCTCCACGGCCTCCGTCAACACCCCCGACTCTGTCAACCAGGTAATAGTACCAGTCAACTTTGAATTTGATAGTCTCACCGGGCTCCAATGGCTCCGAAAGATCGACGCGCATCATCGTTTGGTTGATCGTATAGCGAAGCGGCTTGCCTGCTTCATCGGTAACCGCCTGAATTTTGTGTCCGTATTTGTCCAGTTCTCTCCACTTCTCCAGTCCTTTCAGCGCTCCTTCACTCATCACATCATTGATGCTGCTTGGGTCGAAACGATTGTTGTCGGCATCAGCTGCATGTTCATTTTCGTCCAATTGCAGCCAAAGGTACCTCAGCGTATTGGGTGAATTGTTGAAATAGGTAATTGTCTCGGAACCGTCCAGTCGTTGGTTTTCGGTATCCAATTTACAATCAATATCGTAGTCTGCTCTTTGCTGCCAGTATTCAGGTCCGGGAGAACCATCTGCAGAGCGATACGTGTTGGGGCTTCTGAGCTGGGGGCCAAGTTGCTCAAATTTAATACCGTGGTTACTCTGGGCAAAGGCCTGAAATGACAGCCCGCTAATCATCAACACCATCAGTGCCCGAGTGATTTGGAAAAATTTACTCATTGAAAAACTTTTTTGTTGGCAATAATTCATTTGGATATTAGAATGCTTTTTATTGGGGAAATAGCATCAATGACAAAGCATTTCCCTTTGGTGGCGGAAGTTACAAAAAAATATTTTTTTAACGCCTGCGACGCGGTTGATTCCACTCTTCCCGCTCAGCAAATTCAACAATTTTCCGAGCCATCATCATGATGGATATAAATACCAGATAACCGAAAGAGAGTACGAAGAAAATCCAGCGATAGGAGCCGGCTTCATTCAATGGAATAGAAGAAAATAGGTAAGCGAGCAAACCGGATACCAGTATAACTCCCAGAAAAGCATACATGGATCTTCCCCAATATTTCCTGGTATCTTTAGTAGTCAGTGAAAAGACACTGTTGAAAACTGCAAAAAACAAAACAAAAGTCGCTGCTGTTGTCCATGGGAATCTTTCTGATACAGCAATAATCCCGGTCAAATTCACTAACTTTGATGAGATGAGCATAAAGAGGGTCAGCCCCAGGCTTATTGCGGCTTGCAGAAAAGGATTCAGTGCTTTCTGGAATAAAGAGGAGTCTGCACTTTTCATTGGTTACGATTCTAAAAAAGGTTAACAAATGCCTTTAAAGAGCTTCAAGATAGGTATTCTGGTTTCATTTTTTCAAACATTAACGCTTTTCGCCACGGCGCAAAACAAGGCCCTTTTTATTTGGGAAATACAAGGAGAAGCAAATGAAAGCCCCTATCTCAATCAGGTCGTCAATACCCAACCCTCTATAGTAACGGCTATAGGCTCCGATTGTTTCTTTATCCAAAGTCCGGCTCCATTTTCAGACAACAACCCCCTGACCTCTGAGGGCATCAAAGTTCAGACCGGATTCAGACCAGATCTCACTATAGGGGCATCGGTCATCGTCAGCGGCATGATCATAGAGGCTGAAACCATGACACAAATTGGCCCCAATGCCCTTAGCATAAAAGTAGATACCAGCAAATTTGAATTGCCCGAACCTATCCTACTTGACGAGCAGTTCCCCTCCGCAATCCCTCAGGAAATCCCGGAATTAGAGGCCATAGAGGGCATGAGGGTCAGCCTTACGGCAAAAAGTACCGGCCCCATCAACATCAATGACCGCATTCCGCTTTCTGCCCGCATGCAACAAACCTACAGGGAACCCGGCATACGCTACCCCGGAATCAATGACCTGCCTGTATGGGACGGGAATCCGGAAGTCTTCTGGATCGCTCCAAATGCCCTGGGAGGAGAAGCCGATCCTTTTACCTGCAGCCAAACCGTCTTTACCGCAGAAGGAGTCCTGCATGCCGAAGGCGATAAATATGTAGTATGGCCAACAACTTACACCCAGACCGGCCAACCTATATTTCAAGCCGTCGATGCTCCCGGGGAAAAAGAGCTTACCCTGGGATCGCTCAATGCCGTTTTATTGAGAGAAGAAAACTTCTTTCTAAATACCAATTTAATAAAGACTGCCCGATACATCATAGAAGGCATGGGTGCACCTAAAATTCTGGCACTACAGGAAATAGGTACCGCCAACATACTTACCAAACTTGCACAAACCCTTCGCTCACTAGATCCCTCCCTGGATTACCAAAGTATATTCCGCAC
>JALQTV010000101.1 GCA_023268675.1 Saprospiraceae bacterium
ACTGTTCACTGCCCCCTGTTCACTGTTCACTGCCCCCTGTTCACTGTTCACTGCCCCCTGTTCACTGTTCACTGTTCACCGTACCACCTCAAAACCAAATTCAAACCGACAATCTATGGTCAGGGGAGAAATGTTGCGCAGGCGGAGCAGGACTACTTCTACCTTGAATTGATCGTCAAGAAGAATGGATTTGCCATCTGCCAGGCTGGGTTGCAAGCGCAATTCCCTTCCGTTGTTGAAGGGAACCGGTTGGATATAAAACATCTCCAACCTGCAGTTGCCCTCATTTACCCCACAGATCCGAATGGATACCTCATCAATAAAGTTCAAATCTACATTGTTGTCCAGGGCAGTAATACGGGCCCAGGAAGGCAGAATGCCTCCTACCTCTCCCGCAGTTACATTGTAGGCTGAAAATTGTTTTTTAATGTTGGTGGAAATAGGAGAAAAGGGGAAATAATAGGATTGGAAAGTATTCAGACCTGCAGGTATGGTAAACTGCAGATTATTGAACTGCATTTCGAAGAGCTTTTCCCGGTTATCTTTGGTACAAGCTGAAATCAGAAAGATAAGTAGGCCCGCTGCGCGGAGGTATGCCCTCATGCTTTTGCTATTGATCAAAGTTTGAAAATAAAATTGTTTAATCCGTAAAAGAATCCTTAATTTTAAATAGGAATTTCAAATATACTCATTCAATAAAATTTATGGGAGAGCAGCGCGTATCGCTTTTGTCGGATGGTAAATCCATGCAGCGTTTTGTCAGACAGCTTCTGGATGACGTCCGGGCACTCAGGTATATGTTGGATAACGATTGGTTTGAAGACGATGTTGTCCGCCTCGGAGCAGAGCAGGAAATGTGCCTGGTCCATCAAAAGTCTCTAAAGCCTGCCTCTATTGCAGTAGAAGCGCTAGAACGAATGAAAGACCTGGATTGGGTAGAGACGGAATTGGCGCGCTTCAATCTGGAAATCAACCTGGAACCCCGTGTTTTTGAGGGCAATGCCCTGCGCTTGCTGGAAGAGGAAACAAAATACAAATTGGCAAAGATCCGGGAGCGACTGCAATATTTCAATGCAGACATTATCCTGACGGGAATATTGCCAACTTTGCGCAAGTACGACCTCGAAATGCACAATCTGACGCCTAAACAGCGCTATTTTGCTTTGATGGAAGCCATCAACAAGCAATTGATCGGTTCTGCCTATGAATTGCGATTGATGGGGATAGACGAGTTGCTGGTCAAGCACAACTCACCTTTGCTGGAAGCCTGCAATACCAGTTTTCAGGTACACTTGCAGGTAGCCCCCAAAGATTTCGTCAGAACGTACAACATAGCTCAGGCACTTACAGGTCCCATTATGGCCATCGCAGCCAATTCGCCTATCGTATTCGGAAAACGACTCTGGCACGAAAGCAGGATCGCTTTGTTTCAACAAGCCCTGGATATCCGTACCACGCATGAACACATGCGCGAACGAAGTCCCCGCGTAAGCTTCGGTACCGGATGGTTGGATAATTCTGTGCTCGATATTCATCGGGAAGACATTGCTCGTTTCAGGGTGTTGTTGGGGGGAGAGGTGGAAGAGGAGTCCCTGAAAAAAATTGCTGCAGGAGAGGTGCCCCGCCTTCGGGCACTACAGGTGCACAATTCTACAGTGTATCGCTGGAACCGACCCTGCTATGGCATCAGCGAAAACGGAAAACCCCATCTGCGCATAGAAAACCGCGTACTGCCGGCAGGACCTACCGTGGTAGATGAAGTAGCCAACGCCGCCCTTTGGCTGGGAGCCGTTACAGGCTATGCAGATCACCTGATCGATGTGCGCAAACACATAAGCTGGGAAGATGTCCGGGACAATTTCAGCAAGGGAGCACGCATAGGCATGGACGCTGCTTTTACCTGGTTTGAAGACAAAAAAGTCGGTGCGGCAGAACTGCTGATCAAAGAGATCATCCCCCTGGCCCGACACGGACTTACCAAGCGAAAGGTAGATGCACAGGACATAGACCGGTATTTGGGCATCATTGAAGAGAGGGCCAAATACCACATGACAGGAGCCAGGTGGCAATTGCGCTCCTACACGGCATTGAAAAAGGAAGTAGGAAAAGACGAAGCGCTGGCTTGCCTGACTGCCAGTATTGTAAAAAACCAAAAGCAGGAGATTCCTGTACACCGTTGGACCATGCCGAAACTTCAAGACCTGGATGAGTACACCCCTGCCAAACTGCTGGTAGATGAATTCATGGAAACAGATTTGTTTACCGTGCAGAAAGATGACATCATTGAATTGGTAGCAGAAATGATGGACTGGCGCAGAATCAGGTACATGCCTGTGGAAGATTCCAAAGGACAACTCTGCGGGCTGGTAACTTCCAGATTGGTACTTCGGCATTTCTATACCCGAAACAAAGAACTTACTCCCGATGCCGTGATGGTCAGGGATATTATGATAGCCGATCCGATTACCATTACTCCCGGAGCTACCATCGCCGAGGCCATGCGCATCATGCGAGAAAAGCGCATCGGTTGTCTTCCTGTCGTCAATGAGGGGGAGTTGGTGGGCATCATCACCGAAATGGATTTTCTCAGAGTTACCAGTCGATTGATCGAGCGGCAAAGCGACTGATTTCACAGAATTTCTCCACCGAAATTAGAAAAGCTTTCCCCACCGATGTATCTTTACGCATAGTAATTTGTTGTTTATGAGGATTTTTCTACTGCTTTTTGCTTTGATTTTCAGCAACTTTGTTCATTCAAATGCGCAGCGTTTGTTTGCAGTGAGGGTGGGTGCTTATGTCAACGCTACAACTACTGATTTCACAGCATTATCATCACTTGGATTTGTCCATGCTACTCCGGCTGCAAATGACCTTTCTATAGTGTATTCAGGTAGGTTTGACAAGGCAGCTGTGGCAGAAGGAGTGGCACAAAAACTAATTTCCATGGGCTATGTGAATGCAGAGGTAGTGGAAGTAAATCTCAATGCAGGAACAAAGGGTTTTGTAGTTCAACTGCTGTACCAGCGCGGAGACAGGTTCGTGGACTGGCAGCGATTGTCCGAAGCAGGAGATCTTTTTGTAATCATCGAAGACATCAACATAAAGGTAGTTACCGGGATTTTTGCAGACCGGGCTGCTGCACAGAGAAATGTATCCCGGATTCGGTCCCTGGGTTTTAATGATGCCTTCGTCCGAGAAGAGAATACGGCAAGGCTGCATCCTATAGGAGTTTTTGAAACCGCTCAGGAGAGTCGCCTCGCAAAAGGTGCAGCGACTGGGCTTCCTCAAACTTATGATATGCCTGTGGCAAAAGCCGATCCGCTGCCTGCCGATAATGTGTATGTGGCTAAGCGTTCAAGTAGCCGACGTTCCAGCGTCCGCGCATTACAAAATTTTTTGCGCAGCGAAAATTTATATACCGCAGAGATAGACGGGATTTATGGGACAGGGACAGAAAATGCCATTCGATCGTTTGAACGGCGGGATCCAACCTGGGCACAGTATCTGGCACAGGCAAGAGTAGTCCTGAGGGAAGAATTTCCGGTTTCAGCCGATCCCCTCCAGCAAGATCTGGATAATTTCCTGACCGATGCTGCAGCCAATGCCCGCGTGCAAAGTTCAAACGAGGGGATTGCCCTGGGATATCGCGCATTCAGCCTTTTTGTTTCCAGTGGGCCGAGTGAAGCAGTCAACGGTTTGATGAATATGGCGATCAAACAAGTGTATGACAATTTTTCGATGGGAAGCATTCCTCCTTTTGAATTTCAGCGAAAGTATGATTACCCCGAATTGGATTTGTTGATCCAACATCTGCATTTCCTGCATCATGAGCCCAGGCAAACCCTGGCGGTACCCTGCTGGCTTTTCGATCGCTACCGGGATGCTTCCGCCGGTGCCTATACCGGGCTTTCGGTGATTTCCATGGATATAGAAAAAGTGAAAAGGTGCAATCCTGTGCTTCGTTGGGAAAGTATCCAGGCAATGTTTTTGCTTGCCAATGCTTTGTCAGCCAGTGGCCAGACACTTGCCATACCTTATTTCAACGCGCTTTTGATGGCTGTTTATCCGGAAGGAGTGTCTCGGGCTGAGATGACGGAACTGGATGAATGGCAGTCGGCTTTTGAGCGAAAGCTAAATGCATCCGCAGGCAAAAATGCCATGCAAAAGAGTTACCGACTGAGCTATCTGCTCAACCGGGTGTATTTGGAAGATCACTTCACCAATCTGGGTTTTGACGATACACAAGCGCGCTACCTTGCCATCAGATGGCTTCGCAATGCACTTATTGAGTAATGCTCATGTCACTTGCCCGGAACAACTCATCTGCTGCCTGGAGTATTTTGTTTTTGAGGCGATAGGAATAGTCCGGCCGTTCTTCTAAGAAATTCCTGACAATTGTTGCTGCTTCGGGACTGCGGTGACCACTAAAACTGGCTTCTACCCAGCGCTTGGGGAAGAAAATGTCTCCGGTTTGCTGGATTTCTTCCAATAACTCCAATGCTGGGAGAATGTATTTTTCTGAAGTGGCTGCGCGGAGGGGATGGTGCAGGTTGTCTAAGCCTTGCAACACCCAGGGTTCGTTGGAGCGGTTGGCGACCACTTTCAAGCTTTCAAAGAAACGGTCCCGTACTGCCGGATCATCTGAAAGGGAAGGCATGACAAAGGCAAATTGTTTTTTGCGATCGGGGTTCTTGATGCTTTCCAACTGTTCTTCCAGCAAGGATCCCGCATCGGGATAATCCCTCAGGGCAAGTTCTGATGCCATGGCTATGCGATCGCTTTCGGAAACAGGCAGGTCTTTGATGTTTAAGTTCCCCCGCCATATCTGATAGATTTTTTCCACGCCGTCCGGACTCAGAGCCATGGACCTGAAACTTCGATAAAAAGCTACCTTGTCACTCAACTTGCTTCTTTGTTGCAAGGCTGTCCACAACAAATCTTCTATTGCCGGAGCTTGTTCCATACGTTCGGTTTCATCCGTGAATCTCCAGAAAATATTGGATACATACCCCAGTAGTTGCTGGATCAGCAAAGGATCACTTTCCCGGGGCAGTCGGTCAAGGTACCATTCCATCAAGGCGTCAGGGGCTACTCTTTGCTCCAGCATTTCTTCGTAAAGGGTCATGTGCAGAGCGCCTCTCAGCACGGGGTCTTGTATTGCAGGTGCTTGAGCCATGACAAATGCCAGGCTTGGGTCGTCCATTTCAAAGTACCCATAACTTTTTTCGGCGCCATTTACGAGAACCCAGTCAGGGTTTTCACTTCCCGCGGGTACCTTTACACTTGTATTGGCTTCGAATAATTGTAGCGGAACCAGGTTGACCTGATCGCCTTTGAACAGGGCGAGGGAAGTATTTTCTTGCCAGTATTTTCCCGAAGGAGAGGCTTTCTGCTGACTGATGAGCAGTTCACCATCCGACACTCGCTCGGTTTTGAAGTGTGGCATGCCGGGCTCTTTTACCCATACTTCACTCCAGTTGACCAGATCCAGCGGGCTGCGTGCGTCCAGAATAGAGACCAGGTCGTCCCAAACAGCATTGTCATAAGCATAGGTTTGGAGGTACTCCCGCAACCCATCTCTGAACGTTTCTTCACTCATGATGGCTTCCAGTTGTTTCATGACGACAGGCGCTTTCTGGTAGATGATCCGACCATAAACGGTCCCTGCATTTTTCCGGTTGTCGAGGTATTGTTGGATGCCATGAGTACCCGCTGTGCGGTCCTCTCCATAGGCAGTGGGTTGGTGTGCCATGAGAAAACGCAGGTCGTGATTGATTTCGGGAAAACCGGGGTTTACAATCTTGGCTGCCATAAAATTGGCAAAAACTTCTTTCAACCAGACATCGTTGAACCATTCCATGGTGACCAGATCGCCAAACCACATGTGAGCGGTTTCATGGGCGATCAGGCTGGCGCGACCCAGGTATTGGTTTTGGGTGGCACCCTCGTCCAGCATCAGGCTTTGTTCCCGATAAAAAATGGACCCCGGGTGTTCCATGCCCCCGTATTGAAAGGTTGGAAACATAGCAAAATCGAATTTGTCGAAAGGGTAGGGGATGCCGGTATATGCTTCCAGCCAGGCCAGTGCGGAGGCATGCAAATCAAAAATAGCCGCTTCGTTTCGGGCAACCTTCTCTGCATCGGATTCGCGGTAATACATGTTCATCTCCCTGCCGTCTCTTTCTGCCCGGCTGTGCTTGAGTTGGCCTGCGGCAAAAGCAAAGAGATAGGTGGAAATGGGCCGGGAGCGCGCATACCCTATGTGTTGCTTGCCATTTTTTGTTTCTCTACTCTCCTCTGCTCCATTACACACGGCATTCCAGGTTTCCGGAATAGAGAGTTTTAATCCGAATTTTGCTTTGAGATCAGGTTGATCAAAGCAGGGAAAAACAGTAGAAGCGCGGTCCGGAACCAGCAGGGTGTAGAGGTATTCTTCGTTGCGGTTGAGCGATTGCTCTCCAGCCACAAATTCAATGCGACAACTGTTTGGACCAGTTTTGAAATAATGATCCGCAATCAGGAGATGGTCGTTGACGATTTCATAGCTTACAGTTTGACTGTCGATGTAAACGCCCATGATCTGCACGCTATCGGTTCGGAAGTCGAGGATCAGAGGGGCTGTTGTCTCGCTGCGCTCAAAAGTGAGTTGGAGACTGGCCGGAATGGGAGCATTTTGTTCGAGTGGAATGTCAAAATAGAGATCATAGGTGAGGTTGCTATAGGTGGCAGCCCTGTGTTTGGCCAGTTCCTGAGAAATTCCTGGTACAGCCAGTTGGGAATAGTCGGTTTTTGAACAGGAAGTCAGGAGGAAGAAGATGCCGAGGGTGAGAAAGGTGAAATACTTCATGAGAATTGCGCTGGTGATTTGTCTGAACGATTCAAATTTATCTGTATATTCCGTCAAAACAAGTTCAAGATATGAAGTATTTTGCCTATCTCCTGCTGACATTGCATTTTTTGGCCGTCCAGGCCCAGAAATCCCCCATTGATTTGAATAGCTTTCGCAGCCTTCCCATGGTGGGCAGCCCGGAAGTTTCGCCCGACGGACAGTACTTGCTGTACACCCTCACCACAACAGACATAGCAGCCAATAGCTTTCGGAGTGCGCTGTTTCTGATGAACCTCGAAAATGAAAAGACCTTCGAACTGGGTCCCAATATGTCTGATGCTCAATGGTCGCCTGATGGCAAATGGATATCCTGGCGGGGGAGCCATGCCGGTAGAAGGGGGATTTTTAAAGCCCAAGTGAAAGTGACAAAAAACAAGGCTTCTCTCGATATTCCTGTTATGCTCGCCGAAGTGCACAACAGTGACCACTTCCTGGGACACCAAACCATCAAAAACTACGCATGGAGTCCGGATGGTTTGCATCTGGCTTATGTTTCGGCAGATCCTGCTACCTGTCAAACGAGAGCGGATGCCAATCAACCGCTGGAGATAGACAGACTCCTGTACAAAACGCGTACAGATTTTACGGACAACTGCGTCACGAGGGTGTACCTTATAAGTCATACCGGCAAGCCGGAAAAAGTGCTGACACCCGCTACTTATGACAGTCATTCGATCAGCTGGAGCCCCGATAGCAAGTACGTTTCATTCCTGGCCAATCCGGGAGAAGATCCCGACATGGACTACAACAATGAACTTTGGAAGGTCGATATCGCCGGTGGGGAGTTGACACAATTGACCCATACTGTGGGTACGGAACATGAACCCGTATGGAACCCTCGAAACGACTTGATAGCTTACCCGGCGACGGTGAGACCTGTCAATACCAAAGACAGTCCACCGGAAAATACTTTTATTTATACCATCTCTGCCGACGGCAAAAAAACAGCCAATGCAAGTGCGGGATTGGACCGAAGGGCTACTACTCCCCGCTGGCATCAGGAGGGAGAATGGCTGTATTTCATTGCCAGGAACCACGGTCAAACAGGCTTGTACCGCGTCAAAAACGGCGAGGATCCCCAGGCAGTTATCCTGAAAGACGGAAGTGTCGGATCTTTTACCTTGGCAGCCAATAAATTGTATTTTACTTGGAACGAACATGGAAAGCCCACGGAAATATACAAAGCCAACCTCGATGGTACGGCTATGTTTCAGCTGACTCAGGAAACCTGGAGCTGGATGGCTGACAAACAAGCGTCGCGTATGGAAAGCTTCTGGTTTGATTCTTTTGATGGTAAAAAGGTTCAGGCTTTTTTAGTGTATCCATCCAATTTGCCTGCCGGCAAAAAAATTCCGCTCATCCATCGCATTCATGGTGGTCCGCACGGGATGTACGGTTTTTCCTTTTCTGATATCAACGAGATGCTGGCATCTAAGGGATATGCTGTTTTGATGATCAATCCCCGGGGTTCCACGGGCTATGGCCAGGTTTTTGCCGACGGCACCTATCAGGCCTGGGGAGGCGGAGATTACAAAGACCTTATGGCAGGAGTAGATGCTGCACTGGCAAAGTATGCCTTTCTCGATGCTGACCGCATGGCTGTAACAGGGGGATCTTATGGTGGTTTTATGACGAATTGGGTGGTCACCCAAACTGACCGCTACAAAGCTGCCGTAACGGTGGCATCTGTTTCCAATCTGATTTCTTTTTATGGGACTTCCCTGTATCAATTGTTGATAGAAACCGAATTCAATGGTTTGCCCTGGGACAATTATGACCTCCTTTGGCATTTTTCACCCCTGCGCCACGTCAAAAATGTTCGGACTCCTACGCTATTGTTGCATGGAGAAAAAGACAACGATGTCCCGATCACTCAGGCGGAAGAATTTTACATCGCTCTGAAGAAACTGGGCGTTCCGGCGAGGTTTGTTCGCTACCCCAACGAAGGACATGGTGTGCGGCAACCCCAGCACAAAGAGCATTATTACAGGGAAATGTTTGATTGGTTCGAGCGTTATTTAAATTGATTGACAAACACCTCTTTTTGCATGAAAACATTACAGGATATTTTGTTGCTGGGAGACCCCAGACTTTACGAGTCATGTGATCCAGTCTCCCGCGAGGAAGTGCCCGAATTGATGCCTGTGGTGGCAGAAATGGCAGATCTGATCCTGCAATTCAGGGCACGCTACGGTGCCGGGAGAGCCATAGCCGCTCCTCAAATTGGCGTCATGAAGCGATTGGTAGTGATGAACATAGATGGTCCAAAAGCTTTCTTTA
>JALQTV010000102.1 GCA_023268675.1 Saprospiraceae bacterium
TATCGCTTTGAAATGTATCTGAAAGTGGAAGGTACGCAGTTGACTGGCAGGAGTTATTTGTATCTGGAGGATGGGAAAGTGGTGGAGATGGATTTGAGCGGCTATATTTACCAGGATCGCTCCGTGTATATTCGCGAAATTGAGTGGATAAAGAGGGAAGGTCAGGAGATGGAGATGCCTTTTTTGAGAAAATTTCAATTGGTGTTTGAACGCTCGATCTGGGAAAACAAACTCGAGGGCTATTGGCAGGAATTGAAGTCTGCTGAAGTACTAAAGAGCAGAGAGTACGGCAGGATTTTTCTCAAACGCTATACCCCTGATAAAGCCTGATCACCACTGGATACGCTCCCAATCTTCGGGGCGATCTACGTCAGATAAAGTAGCAAGTACCTGACAGGATTTGCCTTCGGCCTCGATCCGCTTGCAGGTGAGTTCAAACACTTCCGGAGTACTCCAGGGAATGTCATTAAAAATGATTGTTTCTGGGTGTTTCATTCCGACGAGATAATACCCGCCGTCAGCTGCAGGGCCAATGACATAATCTTTTGCCTGCAAGGCCAAAAACGCTTCTTCCAGGTGGGTATGCTTGATTTCGGGGATATCACTGCCGATGAGGACCACTCTTGGGTGTGTCAGGAGGCAGTCTTTGATTGCATTGTGCATGCGAAGCCCCAGATTGGTGCCTTTTTGAAGTCTTTTTTGGTACTTTTTTTCCGGCCAGTCATCTGTGGTATCTACAAAAGAACTGTAGTACAAATATGTGGTACAAGTAAGTGATTGGGTTGTCTGGCGCGTTTTTGCCAGCAACTTCAAGTAGATTTTGAGGGCCTTGTCTGCACCTAGTTCTGTAGCTAGTCTGGTTTTTACTTTTCCCGGAACGGGGTTTTTGACAAAAATGATAAGTGCATCATCTGCTGTCATAGGAGGAGGGTTTATTCAGCAGGTGGGAGTTTAACCACCTGCTGAATAAAAGATTGGCTTAATTTTCTTTGTAAAGTTCTTCTTCTTTCACCTTTTGCACTTTCATTCCCTGCTTAAGTTTGCGGGTAAGTGCAGTATAGGGCGCGGTAACAATTTCCTCGTCTTCTTTCAAACCGGAAAGGATCTGGATATGTGAGTCGTCCTGTACGCCAGTGGTCACCTCTGCCATGCGGAGGGTATCGTTTTCGCAGACAAAGACCACTTCCATGATTTCATCGGTTCCGCTGGCTTCTTCTTTTCCTTCTTCTTTTTCACGGGTAGTTACGGCCTGAATGGGAATACTCAGGGCTCCGTTTACCGTTTCGGTATTGATTTCTACCGATGCGGACATCCCTGGTCTGAAGGGATAAGGTTTTTCTGCTGTGATGAGATCATCGTAAGACGCCGGGTCTATGTTGATGCGCACCTCGAAGTTGGTAACCTGGTCGCTGGTCAGCGAGATAGAGGTTCCGGTTGAAGTAGCAGAATTGGCAATTTGAGTAACTTTTCCCTTGAACTTTCTGTCTATATAGGCATCTACTTCTATGGCGACCTCATCGCCCAGGGTAACCCTTGGGATGTCGTTTTCACTTACATCCACTCTCACTTCCATGGCATTCAGGTTGGCAATGCGCATCATTTCTGTACCGGTCATCTGGATGGTACCCACTACGCGCTCACCTTTTTCAACGGAAAGATCGGAGATGATTCCGCTCATGGGAGCATAGATGGTTGTTCTGCGAAGGCTGGTTTGAATCTCTTTGAGAGTAGCTTCTGCACTTTTCACGGAGAATTCTGCGCCCCTCACATTTTCTTTGGCTGCTTCTATGCTGGCGGTAGCAGATTTCAGGTTGGCTTCCAGAGAACGCAGGTTGGACAGAGAGTTTTCAAATTCTGCCTCTGCAATTACCCCTTCTTTGAGCAACTGTTCGTTGCGCTTGTGAATCTCACGGGCATTGGTCAGTTGGGCCTCGATTTGCTCTTTCTGTGCGTTTAGGTTGGCTACTTGTGCTTTGGAATTGGCCAGGTTAGCTTTGGAGCTGTTTACCTGGGCGTTTCCTCTTTCCACTTGTGAAATGTAGGCATCCGGATCAATTTTGGCTAATGTTTGGCCTGAAACCACAGAATCACCCTCTTCCACATAGAGTTCTACGATTTCACCGGAAACATCCGAACTTATTTTTACTTCTGTCTGAGGAAAGACTTTGCCACTGGCAGCTACCATTTCTTTGATGGTTCTTTTTTCTGCTTTTTCTACGGTTACTTTTTCGCCGGTGGGTTTGGATTTGTTTTTCCATATTGCGAAACCTACCAGTGCTACAATCACCACTGATAAGATAAGGATCAGTCTTGTATTAGATTTGCGCTTTGCCATCGTTTGTTGTATTATTAGATTAAAGCTGAATTTTCTAGTTGTGTTTGCTGCTTATTCCAGGGTAAGGGCTTTACCCATGTAGAATTCTACGGTTTTGACATTGAAAATGAACTGATACCGTGCCCGTATGGCTTCAATGCGGGCCTGATCGAGTGTATTTCTTGAGGTGGTATATTCAAAGCTGTTTACTGCGCCAAGGTCAAACCTTTTTTGTGTGTTTTCAAAAGCTGCCAATGCAGCATTTTCCGCAAGGCGGGCCGCATCAAGTGTGTTCTTGGCAGCCTGAGCCGATGCAATGGCATTTTGGATTTCTGCTTTCAGGTTTTGACGCAGTTGTTGGTATCCGGCCTGGGTGTTGAGTTGCGACAAGCGAGCTCTTTCTACATTGATTCTACCCGATGAGTTGCTGTAAATAGGGATGCTCAAACTGACTCCCAGGTTTTGCCCGAAGTTTTGCGACAATTGATCGCCGAATGACTTTTTGGAAAAAATGGGGGTTTGAGAAGGAAAACCTATTTGCACCGGATTGTTGTCCAGGTAAATGGTCTGAGTAGAAATATCCGAAATGTAGTCTACTACCTCGATGGCCTGATCGGAGTAATTGTTGGACAATCCTCCAAAAACACGCAGACTGGGAGCAAGAGCTGATTTGGCAATTTTGATGTCCAGACCGGACATTTGCTCTCTCAATTCAGCAGCCTGGATTTGTGGTTGGGACTTGAGAGCTGTTTGAAAAACTGCTTCCAGGTCAAAAGCAGCGGGATCCATGGTTTCTATACCGCTCAACTCCGGTTTTTGAATCCTCATTTGTGTATTGGGATCGAGATTGAGTAGCTGTTTTAGTGACAGGTAGTTGATTTCCAGAGCATTGTTGGCTTCGATGATTCCCTGTTGGTCGCGGGCGATCTGTGCAAGGATGTCCAATCTGCTATTTTCTGGGATGACCCTGGCAGCAATTTGTTTGTCCACTACCTCTAATTGTTCTTCTGAAAGTTCCAGTCTTTGCCGGGCATTGACCAGTTGTTCTTCTGCCAGCAGGATATTGAGGTAGGCAGCTGCAATCTGAAAACCCAGGTCGTTGAGTGCTTTTTCAGCATCTTTTTCCGTAGCCTTTACATTCAGGTTGCTTTGCTTGATGGTATTGTTTACGCGACTGGCATTAAATACATTTACACCTCCACTGATGTTGTAGGAATTGAATCCGATACGTTGGTTGTAAAACTGGTTGGTGGTAGGATCAATGGTGCGACCAAACTGAAAACCCGCATTGATGCCTCCGCTAACTGAGGGCAGGCGGTTGAATTTGCTTTGCTTTTGGTTGAGTTTGGCATCCAGGATTCCGTATTCTGCTTGTTTGATGCTCCAGCTGTTTAG
The DNA here is from genome assembly GCA_023268675.1 of Saprospiraceae bacterium. Classification (GTDB taxonomy): domain Bacteria; phylum Bacteroidota; class Bacteroidia; order Chitinophagales; family Saprospiraceae; genus JALQTV01. Next base: position 3,710 of record JALQTV010000102.1, read on the forward strand.
TCTGGCGTAGTCGATACAAGCTTCCAGGCTCCATGTTTCCTGCGCTTGCAGGCGAAACATACCGCTTGAAAGGAGGAAAAGAGAAAATAAGGTTAGAATGGACCGCATATACTTAAGAAATTTTGCTTCAAAAAACTCCATTGCTTTTTGTGGTACAATGCTAAGAAAGGCTGTTGTCAGGAAATAATTTTTTATATCAAATCCCTGCATTGTCAGATTAAAGTGGAAAAATACAGATTAAACGCCCGGCCTAATTGCCCGATTGAAAGGTCAGGGAGCCTATGACCTGATCATACCGGCCTCCGAAAGGCCTGTAATAAATGAGTATGCTGTAGTCATTGTTGGTTTCAAACCAGTTGCCTTCAATTTCTTCGGTATCCGGAATTTTTTCTTTGTCAAATTTTGATGCCAGTGCGTAAGCGTAGTCGTAGTATCCCTGTTTCAGGAGTATTTTTGCGACATATCCATTGACGCTGTTGTTGTAGACCATTTTGTTTTCAGCCCCCAACTGCCAGCCATTGAAACCACCCACCACATACAGGTCGTAATCATCATAGACGGTAGGGCTGTAGAGCGAAAACAGGACATTGGCATAGTCGCTTGAAAGATCAAAATCCCGCTGATCGGTAGTTTCTATGACGTAGTTGCCATTGAGGTCATTGCGGAATACTGTGGGGCGCTCAGCTCTTTTGTTGTCCTTGAAGAGCAATACGTCGTAGCCATCCTCATAGCGCTCGATGGAGGCTATGTTTTCCGAACCGAATTTAAGGCTACGCATGTCCAGGTATCGGAATTCTTTCCCTGCGGGAAAAACAATCTTGTCGCTGTAGTCAAAAACGAGGTTGTTGCCCTTGATGATGAAAGGCGAAAGGCCTTCTATGGCATTGTCCCAACGCCCGTTTTGGAGGACGGTAGCACTGACTTCTGACCGTGGATTGCGGATTTCGAGGTACTCGTGGTTGACGGCAAAGTCTATTTCCTGGTGGGTTCTGTTTTTGCTGACGGCATTGGGCCTGACCATATCGGGTTGTATGCGGACCAGGTCTTCTACCACTACAAACCTTCGCGTAAAAGCGGGGACCCTGCCGCGTTCGGCATCGTAAACCACCAACAGATAGTTGCCTGATTTTGTCCAGGTGATGTCTTCATTGGGCAGGCGCAGTTGGTAGTTGACAAAGGGAGTTAGGGTTTTGAAAGAAAACTGGTAGTCGTCTATCCGCTCCCCGGAAAAACCTTCGAGGTATTCCAGTTCGGTCAGATTGGAGGGTTGCCAGTTTTTGTCACAATGGATGATCTGATAGGTATAATATTTGGCATTCACCGACAAATCGTCAAACAGAAGGGTCAGTTGTTGTCCACTTCCCAGCCGTATGATGGGATAGCTGATGTAAAGGTCACCCAAAAAGAATTTGATGGATTTGATGTTGGGAAGATAGGTTTGATCCGCATAGCGAATTGGCTGGTTTTGCGCCCGGGCGGACAGCTGGCAAAGGGCTAAAAAGAGGGTCAGGGACAGTATTTTTTTCATGAGCGATAGGGCAAATGGTTACTTTTAGAACGAAATCAGGCGGGTTTGCTTATCCAAGGATTGTCTTTTATGAAAAACCTCCATTCCCGGAAGGCACAGTCTCCGGCATAGGCTACCCCTATTCTGGTAGTGCTGATGATGTCCGCCTCCGGCAAAAAATGACCTCGGTCTTCGAGCCAGATGGGGCTGTCGGGGCTTGTGAGAGACTGGCCGTTGAGGGCAGTAGTGATGCCTAAAGCGCTGGAGAGTACTCCCGGTCCTGCGCTTAACTTGGGAGACACTCGTTTGTGCTTTCTTCTTTGCAGCATGAGTTCCACATTGTCTGCGGGCGCTATCGCACGAATCAATACGGCATGAGCCATTCCTTCCGGGCCGCTTACGACATTGAAAAGGTGGTGAATGCCATAGCAAAGGTACACATAGGCGATGCCACCGGCTTCGAACATGGGTTTTGTACGGGGTGTCTTTTTGTTTTGGTAGGCATGACAAGCTTTGTCATCCGGCCCCCGATAAGCTTCAGTTTCCACGATCATTCCACTGCTGACAAGACCGTTGATACGGGTGACCAGGTATTTACCAAGCAGGCGTCTGGCCATTCCTGTAACATCTGAATCCAGATAAAAGGACTTGTCCAGGCGCCTGCTATTTGGTATGCCCGAAAGTTCCCCCATGGTTTAGCGTCGGCTGTAGTTGGGGGATTCTTTGGTTATGACGATGTTGTGCGGGTGGCTTTCGTGCAAACCGGCGTTGGTAATCACGACGAAGCTTGCATTTTGCAGCGATTTGATATCTGCAGCACCACAATAGCCCATGCCTGCGCGCAAGCCTCCGATGTACTGTACCATTACTTCTGCCAGGTTGCCTTTGTAGGGTACTCGTCCTTCAATTCCTTCTGGCACCAGTTTTTTGATATCGTCTTCCACGTCCTGGAAATAGCGGTCTTTGGAACCTTCCTTCATAGCTCCTATGGAGCCCATACCCCGATATACTTTGAACTTTCTGCCTTCGTAAAGGATGGTTTCGCCGGGAGCTTCTTCTACTCCTGCAAAAAGGCCGCCACCCATGATGGTATCGGCTCCCGCTGCGATGGCTTTGGCAATGTCTCCGGTATAGCGAATGCCTCCGTCTCCGATGATGGGAACTCCGGAGCCGTTGATGGCTTTGTAGGCTTCGTTGATGGCAGTAAGCTGAGGCACACCAACACCGGCTACTACCCGTGTGGTACAGATGCTTCCGGGGCCTACCCCTACTTTTACTCCGTCTGCTCCGGCATCCACCAGTGCCCTGGCACCTGCTCCGGTAGCGACATTGCCGCCAATGATCTGAAGATCCGGAAATTTGTTCTTGATGCTTTTGACTGCTTCCAGCACGCCTCTGGAGTGTCCGTGGGCGGTATCAACTGTAATGACATCCACCCCTACCTTGACAAGGGCTTCTACCCGGTCCATGACATCCCATGTCACGCCTACGGCTGCGCCAACGACCAATCTTCCCAACGGGTCTTTGCAGGCATTGGGATAATTTTGAACCTTCATGATGTCCTTGTAGGTAATCAAACCAACGAGCTTGTTGTCCTCATCCACTACCGGAAGTTTTTCGATTTTATGTCTTTGCAGGATGGAGCGAGCTTGTTCCAGTGTGGTACCCACGGGGGCAGTGACGAGGTTGGCAGAAGTCATCAGTTCGCTGACAGGTCGGTCGGTATTGGTTTCGAATCGCAGGTCTCGGTTGGTCAGAATGCCTATGAGGTGGTTTTCCCGATCTATTACGGGGATGCCGCCAATTTTGAAGCGGTGCATGAGTTCCAGCGCTTGAAACACACGCGCCTCAGCATGAAGCGTGACAGGATCTACGATCATGCCACTTTCAGAGCGCTTGACACTGCGCACCTGCTCGGCCTGCTGGTCAATGGTCATGTTTTTGTGAATGATTCCAATACCACCCTGTCGGGAGATAGCTATGGCCATTTTGTTTTCCGTGATGGTATCCATGGCAGCGGAAACAATAGGAACATTGAGCCGAATGGAACGTGTGAGTTGGGACGAGATATCAACTTCCCTGGGAAGGACCTCGGAGTAGGAGGGAACCAGCAGTACATCGTCGAAGGTGTAACCCTGGCCTCGGAACTTATCGGTGTTTGTTTGTTTTATTTCCATGCGCAAAGGTATTAATTTTGCCAAAAAAACAAAACCGTTACTTCCAAATTACCCAATCCTTTCACGATGCAAGTGTACGATGATAACTACTTTATGAAACAGGCTTTGCGGGAAGCGCAACTGGCTTTTGATTCGGGCGAGGTTCCGGTTGGGGCGGTTGTTGTGGCAGACCATCAGATCATAGGCCGGGGGCACAACAGTACCGAGCAACTGAATGATGTGACGGCTCACGCCGAAATCATTGCCCTTACTGCAGCATCCAATTACCTGCAAAGCAAATATTTACACAGGTGTACGCTCTATGTCACCCTGGAGCCCTGCGTCATGTGTGCCGGTGCCTTGTATTGGTCTCAAATATCGCGTGTTGTGTTTGGTGCTCAGGATGACAAGCGGGGGTTCATTCGCTATGGAAAGGACCTATTGCACCCACGCACGCGCCTGGAATTTGGAGTGGAGATGGATGCCTGTGCGCACCTGCTGAAGGCTTTTTTTGCGCAAAAGCGCTAAAAAATTAACCAAAAGTTAAAAACAGGCCCTTTGCTGGCAGTACAAATTTTTCAGTCGTACCTTATTCAAATATAGAGACAGGGTTATCCCATCCTCCAAAAATCAAATTGCCAACTATGAAAAAATACATCTTCCCTATTTTTGTAATCGGTTTCCTGGCGACTTCCTGTAGTCCCGTATTGAGTCCTTTCACTGAGAACCTGTATCGTCAGAATCGTTGGACGGAGAATGAACTCAAACAGATTCAGTTTTATGTGTCTGACAATATTGTACTTCGGCGCGTATTGAGTGGAAGTGCCTCGGAAATTATCTCCGGCGAGATAAAAATGATTGACGGCAGGCAGGTAGAGGAGGTGGTTATTCGCTCAGGAACTCCCGGGGTGCTTATGTTTATGCCCAGGGAAAATCGTTTCGCTATCGCTTTTGAGTCAGGAGTTAATGCCCCGTACCTGATGTTTGGTCCCAACCCGAGATTGAAAGGGCGTTATGCTTTGCTGGCTTCTGAGTGGGAAGACAAGAGCGGCATTGTAACTTACGGGGACAAAAAGTATCGCGTGGCAAGTACGAGCGCTTATGCTTCCTTGCTGGTAAACCTGAAAAACATCAAAAAAACGAGCATCAGTTCTCGTATAGCAGGTGGCAGAAGGGTAAATTGAGGCAGGTTCAGTCGTTATTTTTGGGCGAAAGCCCGGACAACATAGGGACAAATCGGAAATCGCCGAAAGTTTCCGTTTCCCAGGAGTTTTTCCCTACCCGGCTGAGTCGAAGCATCTGTTGGACATTTTCTCCGGTAGGGATAACGAGATAGCCTCCTATTTTGAGTTGTTTTTTCAGGGCTGTAGGAATTCCGGGAGCTCCTGCCGTGACGAGTATCTTGTCAAAGGGCGCAAACTGTTCAAGTCCCTGATAGCCGTCGCCGTAAAAGCAGCGCACCTGTGTTATTCCCAGTTCTTGCAACAGGTTTTTGGCTTGCAGGTAAAGGGCTTCCTGTCTTTCAATAGTGTACACCTCTGCTCCCAACAGCGCCAGAATGGCCGCCTGGTAGCCCGATCCGGTACCAATTTCCAGGACGCGATCGCCTTTTTTTATTTCCAACAAAGTACTTTGAATGGCTACTGTGAAGGGCTGAGAGATCGTCTGCTCATGACCGATGGGAAATGCCTTGTCCTGATAGGCCCATTCAACAAAGGTTTTGTCCATGAAGAAATGTCGGG
>JALQTV010000103.1 GCA_023268675.1 Saprospiraceae bacterium
TGATTGCCCTACTTGCGAGGATTTCATCATCAACCCTCCGGGAACGTCCAACTCAGTAATAAGTATTTGTGAGGGGGATGCCATCCCTTCCTTGCAGGTGATTGTACAGGAAGGAGAGACTGTGGACTGGTACACGGAAGCAATTGGAGGAGAATTGATTACCACGAATACCTTAGGATTTAAGCCTCCTAAAGCCGGTACATATTATGCCGAAACCCGGGTAATCGTCAATGGCTGTACAAGTACAACCCGAACACCCATCACGCTGATCATAAATGAGCTTCCTTTCATTACCATGATAGAGGGAAGTGCCGCTTGTGCAGAGGACCTGCTCAGTTACAGCATTCGTTTCGCTACCAATGGAGACAGCATCAATGTGTCTTCCGGAACGGTACTCAACAAAGGAGGAGGATCTTATGAAGTAGTTGATATTCCTGCCAATCGTTCCATTAACATTACAGCAATCTTCAAAGATACCGGTTGTAAAACTACCCTGGCAGCACAACAACCCAATTGCAGTTGTGACAATATCGTAGTAGATCCTCCGGTAATTGCAGCAGACAATTTTACTATTTGTGAAGGCGAAGTTGCTCCGATTTTCGAAGCTACTGTTGAACCGGGAGAAACGGTCGACTGGTATGCTTTTCCTTTTGGCGGAACGCCTATTGCAACGGATAGCCGTACATTCCAACCTCAGGAGGGAGGCACTTATTTTGCAGAGACACGTCGCTATGATACCGGTTGTATAAGTACTACTCGTACTCCTGTTACCCTAACTGTGTTGGATCTTCCGAGTTTCTCTATTACCACAGAGGGTAAAATATGCAGTGAAGATATCAAAACATACAGTTTTTCTTTCCAGACCAACGCTACAAAAGTGACCGCTTCAGCGGGTGAATTGCTGGTCAGGGAAGCCGGCTTGTATGAATTGCGAGGCATCCCCAATCAGACCCCGGTGACGATCACGCTGCTGGACGAAATTACCGGCTGTGAAAGGATAGAAAATGTCGCCAGTGCAGATTGTCCCTGTGATCCGACAAAAGTACTACCGCCTTTTGCTGTCATTGACTCCTTCTTTATTTGTCCAGGTGACCCAATGCCTGAGCTGGAAGTGTTGACAGAGAGTGGGGAAGCCATCGATTGGTATGCTACTCCTACAGGGGGAAGTCCACTGGCTGTAAATACGCCTGTTTTTACACCGTCAACGGGGGGAACCTACTATGCTGAGAAACGTTTGCTGGCAATTGATTGTGTGAGTGCAACGCGCACGCCTGTGACGGTGGTGACCTATGAACTCCCTGCATTTGAAATAAATATTGAAGGTCCTCAGTGTGCAGGAGACTTTGAAACCTACAGCATTGCATTTACTACGGATGCCGATTTGGTGGATGTAAGTGCAGGTATCCTGCAAAAAATTAGCACAGGAAATTACAATGTGATTGACGTACCTAAAGACGTTGATCTGATTGTTTACCTGACCAGCTCTGTTACCGGCTGCTCGACGACAGGTGAAGTACTTTCGCCCGGCTGCGACATTGACTGCCGGGAACCTTACATATTTGTTCCTACCGCGTTCTCCCCTAATGGAGATGGCAATAATGATCTGTATCGCGTGCGAAGTGAAATTGTGGAAAGCATGCGCATGGTGATTTACAATCGCTGGGGGCAAGAAGTTTATACCCTGAACGCAATTAGCGAAACATGGGATGGCACTTATCGTGGCAGACCATTGCCGCCTGATGTTTACGGCTACTATCTGAAGGCGGTTTGCTATGACGGTCAGGTATTCAACAAACAAGGAAATATTTCTCTTCTCCGCTAAGGTTATTCCGGGGTTCGGGTCAGTAGATTCGAACCCCGGTTTCATTTTCAAGACAGTTTTATAACTTTGTAGTCCGGTTACGGGTACTCCGTGATGCTGTCATCTATCTTTTTAATTTGGACTATGATGAGAATGAAACATATAACCCGCTGGGTTTCCTCCCTGTTGTTGCTTCTGACATTAAGCGAGGGGTATGCCCAGTGCGATCTTGCTTACGATGCTGTGGATGAATTTGATAGCACCAGATTGGTTTTGGCAAAACCTGTAAACATCGGCTATATGATTCCTTCTCTGTATGAGGAGGTGGAAGGCCCCAAAATGATAGAGGAAGGAAAGCTTGTCTTTTCCTATGCAGAGAGTGAAGACAGTCTGGTATCCTTTTTTCTGACGCTGGCATTGCCGGAATATGAATACCTGGAAATTGATGAAGGGGGTACAGTTTTACTTTCTCTGACAGACAGTATGGTAGTGACGCTGTACAATTTTCCGGATAAGGGAGTGTTTGATAAAAACACCAATATGAGGCTTTACCAGCATACCTGCCTGGTAACGGTAAATAACTTTTACAAGCTTTTGTACTTTGATATCGAGAAAATCCGGGTGCGTTATCGCACCAAAAAGCGAACCATCACGCTGTCTCCGGCACAAAGGGAGGCATTCAAAAACAATGTGCGTTGTGTAGCACTGGCCCTCGATCTGCTTCCTATGAAACCCTGATTAGTTGAGTTCAAGAGGTTCCTGTGCAGAAAAAGTCCGCCCCATATACACCAGGAAGCTACCGGAAGCAACATTGAGCCTGGAGATATCCCTGGGTAAAACCTGTATGTCCTTGCCATTTCTGACAAAAAGCGGAATGGTATGTTTTTGTAGTGCCATGCGGTCAACACATCGCTCCAATTCATTCAAATCTTTGACGGGCATTTCTTGAATATTGGGGTAGTCCCGGGCTACTTCGCTGATGTTCAAAAAGTCGTCGGTGTAGGAAAACAGGCCATGGGGAAGCTCACTCTTTTCCATTTTCATTTCTTCCGGGGTCATTACACGGTAAGTGCCACGCTCTCCAAATATTTTTTGGTATTTTTTTACAGCAAAGTCATTGACTGAATCGTTGGCGGTCATGGCTACCAGGTAACCCATATCGAGCAGTTCGAAGTTATCAGCCATTTCTTCCGTGAAAATATTGGCTGTAAAGGCGTTGATTCCTTCAGACATGGCCTTGTTGACATTGTTTTCGTTGTTGTCAACAATCGCTACATTTCGCTTTTGGTCAATCAGATAACGAGCCAACAGGCGCGTAGCCTGGTTGGAACCGAAAAACAATACGCCGTTAGATTCATTTTGTATCACTCCCAGCAGTCTTGCTACCAGCCTTGCAGTAGTTGCGTTCAGGATGACGGTTCCCAAAACAATCATAAAAACCAGTGGCGTGATGTACTCTGCCCCTGCTACTCCGTTTTTTGTCAGCGTAATGCCGAAAAGAGAAGCAATACCCGCTGCTACGATTCCCCGGGGCCCTACCCAGGAGATGAAAAGTTGCTCCCGAAAATTGAGCCCGCAGTTTTGAGTACTCACAAAAACACTCAGAGGGCGCAAAACGAGGGCTACAAACCCAAATAAAATCATGCTGCCCTTATTGCCGGTGATCAGCTCCAGATCCGACATGTTGATATTGGCTGCGAGTAGGATAAATAGAATAGAAATGAGCAGCAAGCTGATAGATTCTTTGAAATATAGAATTTCCTTGAAGCGGGGCACCTCGAGATTTCCAAGTACCATACCCATTACAACTACCGATAAAAGCCCGGCTTCGTGTGCCAGAATATCCGCAAAAACAAATACTGCCAGTACGGCAGCCAGGGTAAAAACATTGAGCAGAAACCTGGGTATCAGCTCGTGTTTGATGAGTTGGAAAAGTGCCAGTGCAGAAAGAAAACCCATGGCAAAACCAATTAGAATGATCTGCGAAAATTTTATCAGGGCATGGGAGGTAAATGCTACTCCCCCATCGGCACTTCGGATAAATTCAAAAACCAGTACCGCTACCAGTGCTCCAATAGGGTCTATCAAGATTCCTTCCCATTTTAGGACGGTGGAGACGTTCTTGTTGAGCGGAACATTTTGCAGGATAGGAGCAATGACAGTAGGGCCGGTTACGATGATAAGCCCTGCAAAAAGAAAAGAAATAGGCCAGTTGAGGTTCATGATATAATGAGTAGCCAGCCCTGCACCGATGAAGGTAACTATCGAGCCGACCGTTATCAACTTGACAATGGCCGGTCCAATGTCGCTGATCTCCCGACGTTTGAGGGTAAGCCCTCCTTCAAATAGTATGATACCTATGGCGAGAGAAACAAAATAAAAAAGCGATTCACCCGGAAAAAGTCCGCGCTGGGTTTGGACGTTGTAAATGGGGGCTATCCATTTTTCGCCATCGGCGGACCACAAAGTAGATAAGGGACCAACGACTAAACCGATGATGATCAGGGGCAAAATGGCAGGAACTCTTATTTTCCATGAAATCCACTGTGCAAAAATTCCGAGAATTATGATGCTGGCTAATTCTATCATAGACCTTAAAGATACACAATTCGCAAAAATGATTTTGAGAAGTTGTAGCACGATTGGAAAGTTTTGACAGCTGTGCTGCAAAATGGGAATGCACTATAGATGCCGTATTGTTTCACAAATACTTACCTTTGCGGGAATTTTGATCCCCAACGGGATAACCCGATTAAATTCTTTCTTACAACTTTTTATATGTCCGCCAGCAAAGCCATCAACAACAGGAGAACTTTTGGAATCATCAGTCACCCGGATGCCGGAAAAACAACCCTCACAGAAAAATTGCTCCTTTTTGGCGGAGCCATACAGGTAGCCGGTGCCGTTAAATCGAATAAAATCAAACGGACAGCCACCTCAGACTTTATGGAAATAGAGCGGCAAAGAGGGATCTCCGTAGCTACTTCGGTGATGGCTTTCGAGTACCGCGATCTTCAAATCAATATCCTGGATACTCCCGGACACCAGGATTTTGCCGAAGATACCTACCGCACACTGACAGCTGTGGATAGCGTAATCGTGGTAATTGACGTCGCGAAAGGGGTTGAGTCTCAAACAGAAAAACTGGTCAATGTGTGCCGGATGCGCAATACACCCATCATCGTTTTTATCAACAAACTGGACAGAGAGGGACAGGATGCCATAGATTTGCTGGATGAGGTAGAGCAAAAACTGGGCCTCAACGTATGCCCACTGAGCTGGCCTGTAGGGATGGGACAGCGCTTCAAGGGGGTTTTCAACATGTTTGAGGAAAAACTGGTACTTTTTCAGCCACACGGCAAACAGACAGAGGCCGACATCATAGAAATTACAGATCTCAGCGATGAGCGTCTGGATAAAAATGTCGGAAAAGCTGCTGCCGATGAACTTCGCTCAGAACTAGAGATGGTTACCGAAGTTTATCCTGCTTTCGACAAGGAGGCTTACCTGAAAGGCCAACTGAGCCCCGTGTTTTTTGGCAGTGCCATCAATAATTTCGGCGTAAAAGAACTGTTGGATTGTTTCGTGGAAATAGCTCCCGGCCCATTGGCGAGATCGGCAGAAGAACGAGAGGTAAGGCCGGAAGAAGACGTGTTTTCAGGTTTCATTTTTAAGATTCACGCAAACATGGATCCCAAGCACAGGGACCGTATTGCCTTCCTGCGAATTTGTTCGGGAACCTTCAATCGAAATACCAACTATCTGCACGTGCGACAGAACCGCAAGATCAAGTTTGCCAACCCTACGTCTTTTATGGCTTCCAAAAAGACTGTGATCGACGAAGCTTATCCCGGCGATGTGATTGGTCTTTATGATTCAGGCAATTTTAAAATCGGAGATACCTTAACCGACGGGGAAGCGCTTCACTTCAAAGGAATCCCCAGCTTTTCTCCCGAGTTGTTTCGCTATGTGGAAAATGCAGATCCACTCAAGTCAAAACAGCTCAACAAGGGACTGGATCAGCTGATGGACGAAGGATTGGCTCAGTTGTTTACAATGGAACTCAACGGTCGAAAGATCATAGGGACGGTAGGAGCCCTGCAGTTTGATGTGATTCAATACAGGTTGCTGCACGAATACGGAGCTTCCTGTACTTTCGAACCTGTAAATTTGTACAAGGCTTGCTGGGTCAGCACAAGTGATAAGGAAGCGCTGAAGGCTTTTGTTTCCAGACGGAAAAAAGACCTGGCCAAAGATAAAAATGGCAACCTGGTTTATATGGCAGAGTCAGCCTGGGCCTTGAAAATGGCACAGGAAAATCACCCGGAAATTCAGTTCCACTTCACAGACGAATGGTAGTGCTTACCGAACTTTACGTCCTTTCCAGGGATATTTTTTTAAAAGAAGACTGAGCGGGCCAATGATGCTGACGTAGAAGAGGTGGTACAGCTGTGAAACAGGAAATGATCTGCGCAAATCTGTCCTGCCAAAGTAACGCATCCCCGTTTCAAGAATCAGGTAGTCTCCCAGTATTTTCAGCCCCGCTACGGCAAAATAGCTGCGCCAAAGTGCTTTGCCCCAAAAAGCTGCCACGAGTGGACCAAACAATACAAAGAAGGAAAGACTGAAGACGAGTCCAAGTAGTAACTGCAAGCGTCGGTCAGTATAAGCTCCTGATTTTCCGGCCCAGCGGATTCGCTGCCAGAAAAAGTCACGAAAGCGTTTTTCCGGTTCGGTGGCCACTATTGCTTCCCTGCTTTTGTTGAACCTTACTTTCTCGGGATATCGCTGCACCACTTTGTGTAAAAAAAGCAAATCGTCACCGGAAGCCAGGTTATCCACTCCTTTGTAGCCCCCCAACTCAGCAAAAACAGCTTTTGGAAAGGCCAGGTTGGCGCCATTGCTCAGGTAGAACCATGCTTGTTGGATGCCTACTCCGGTCAGTATCATGGTGCCCAAAAAGTCCAGTTCCTGAAAATGCTCCAACCCGGAGGTGCCTTTGGAAAATACAACGGGAGAAGCAATGAATGCTGCTTGCTGACCAACATAAACGGACACAATGGAGGCAAGCCATTGTTCAGGAACGATGCAATCGGCATCTGTAGTTACGATCAATTCACCTGACGCCTGAGTAATGCCAAGCGTCAGGGCATGTTTCTTTCCCTTTTGACCTGCTGCGGCAGAAAGGAGTTTGATGCGCGGGTCTGTCAGACTTTTAACCAGTACAGCTGTGTCGTCTTCAGAATGGTCATCAATGACTACTATTTCAAATTGGTGGGAAGGGTACTGCTGTCGCAAAATACTGTTTAGGCAGGCAATGATGTGCCTGGCTTCATTTCGGGCAGGAACAATTACAGAGACAGAAACTGAAGAGAGAGCATCCGGAATAATAGTTTCCGGTAAGTGCTGCCACCGGAAGCTGATATAAGCTGTTAAAATGACATAACAGGCGGCGACAAGGACTGCCAATTCGAAAAGAAAGGACATGTCGTTTTATTGCACCAGGTGATCTTCATCGTAGGAACGGTAGTTCGGAGTTTTGGTTTTGCTTTCAAGTTCCTCGTAATTGATCCATTCTCCTGCTCCGGAGTCGTAGCGTTGAAAATTTGCTTCCTGTTTTTTGCTGTTTTTTCGGGAAATAGCTCTCGAAAGCAGGAAAGCTGCTACAAGAGGAAAGGCAACGATGGTAAGTGCAACGGCACCAACGCCCAGCCAGGGGTTTCTTTTGATCAGATTGCCAATTCTCTTCGCATAATCTGTAATGACAGTGTGGTCAATGATGGCAGTAGCAATGAGTAGTACCGGACTTACTGCTGCAAGAATCCGGTAAACAAAAGATGCCAGTCTAAACAGACCAAAAAGGAAAACAATAATGATGAAAAGTCCTATGATCAGGTTGAATGGGTTGCCTGAAACTTTTATGTCGCTCCTTCTTATCATGGTTGCTTGTATTTGTTTTTATTACCAATATAACTGTGAAATTAAGCGAATTGTTCCTATATCAGTAGTAAGTTGGGGATACTTATCGATCAGTAGGGGGAAATGGACTACCAACTAATGAATTGGAAAAACAATTGAATAGAACTAACTTTGGAAAAAAACAGCTTTATCATGAAAGCATTTATTGCTTCTCTTGCAGGATTGTTCCTGCTGGCTTCTCCTTTGTATGCACAAGATCAGATGCTTACGGTGACACTGGATATTGGTGACTGTGGAAAACAGCTCAGGTTGTTTGAGTTTAATGGATTCGGGCTTTCGCCGGTCTATTACGAGACCGAAAAGGACAGTTCCGGTAAATCTGAAATGAGGATACCCAAAACAGGTCATCGTTTCTATTATCTGGGCGAATTTGCCAATAAGGCTCGCCTGTTAATTCTAGGAGAAGAAGATTCCATTACTATTCGCGGTGGTTGCAATAACATTCAGGCGCTTTTGTTTATCGACTCACCGGTAAATGTGGCTTATGATAAATTGCGCCGGGATATGAGTCGGCTTCAGCAAGAAACCAATACACTTTCCAGGAGATTCGCGGCGGCCAGCTCAGACAGTCTGGCACAGCAGATCAAAAGGGAGCTGTTGGAACTGGACGAAAAAAAACTGGCGCTACGTGAGGATATGAAAAACATAGCCCCCATATTACATAGCGTTGCTTCTCTCAATACCTATTTGAGCTATCCGAATCAGGAGGAAGGAACTTACAAAAATGAAATTGATTATTTCGCGAAAGCATTTTTCCGTTTTGCCGATTTATCACAGCCGGAATTTGAAAGGTCACCCTGGGTGTATGAGTCATTCAAAAACTACGTTGTCACTCTTAGTCGGGTAAATTTAACCCAGGATGAGCAGAAAGTATACATTGACAGTTCCTTGTCGTATACCCCCCGGGGCAGTGATACACATCTTTTCGCTTTGGTTGGGGTAATTAATGCGCTGGAAACGCAAAAACAGGGTAACTTTGCAGTCTATGCCAAAGAGTTTATCGATTTGTACGGGACAGACTACCCGGAAATTGTAAAGGCTTTGGAAAAAACTCTGCAAACGGCCATAACCTTTATGGCAGGAGCAGAAGCGCCCGATTTCTCTCAGGAAACTCCCGAAGGAGGGATGTTGAGTTTAAACGAGCTGAAGGGCAAAGTTTTGTTGATAGATTTTTGGGCAAGTTGGTGTTCTCCATGTATAGAAGAAATAAAAATAAGTTATGAAAGCAGACAAAAATTAGCGCAAGAAAATAAAGTCATTTTTTATTATTTTTCTATTGACAAAGACCAAGAAAAATGGAAAAATAAGGTAAGTAC
>JALQTV010000104.1 GCA_023268675.1 Saprospiraceae bacterium
TAAGATTGATGAAAATCGGTTCGAACAGGAAATCATCTACTATATCGAAAAAATAGATATTACAGAAGAAAAGGTACGTCTGACCCAGCACTGCAAGTATTTTCTGGAGGAATTGCAAGAACCCGGAGATACCAAAGGGCGTAAACTCAGCTTCATCAGCCAGGAAATGGGACGGGAAATCAATACCCTTGGTGCCAAGGCTTATTCGTCCGATATCCAGCGTATCGTAGTCGAGATGAAAGATGAACTGGAGAAAATAAAAGAACTGGTTGCGAATTCTGCCTAACTATAATCTTGGTAATTATGGCTGGAAAATTGATTATTCTTACTGCTCCCTCCGGAGCAGGAAAAACGACAATTGTAAAACACTTGTTGCAACACATCCCTGGAGTAGGGTTTTCTATCTCAGCAACCAACAGGAAAATACGCCTTGGGGAAACGGATGGGAAGGATTACTATTTCCTAAGCACGGACCAGTTCAAGGAATATATTCAGGAAAATAAGTTCGTCGAATGGGAAGAGGTGTATTCGCAGCAATATTACGGAACGCTTAGATCCGAAGTGCAACGCTTGCAATCTGCCGGCAGACACATTATTTTTGACATCGATGTCAAAGGTGCACTGTCCATTAAAAAGCAGTTTCCAGAGGATTCACTCGCTGTCTTCGTCATGCCTCCATCCCTGGATGTATTGATAGAGCGATTGAAAAAGAGGCAAACAGAGGATGAAAGCAGCCTGAAAAAACGAGTCATGAAAGCCAAAGAAGAATTGTCATACCAAAATGAGTTTGATGAAATTCTGGTAAACGATCAATTGGAAATCAGCCTTTCCAAAGCAGAACAAATAGTCAATAGCTTTTTAGGAGATACAGATGGAAACTAAAATTACCAACGGAATCCGGATAAGTGTCAGGCCCTTTTACCAGCCCAAGTTCTCAGTGCCTCTGTTGATGAAATATGTATTCAGCTATAAGGTGTTTATTGAAAATCAATCACCCGTACCGGTACAGTTGCTTCAACGACACTGGTTCATTCTGGATTCAACCGGAGATCAACAAGAAGTCAGTGGTGACGGAGTGATAGGCAAACAACCAGTATTGCAACCCGGAACGAGGTATCAGTACAGCTCCTGGAGTCAAATGCACTCCGAGATCGGCCTGATGCATGGGTATTATACCATGAGAGACTTGCACAACAAGAAAAACTTCAAAGTCATCATTCCTGCATTCCAGCTGATACCTGCTTTCAAATTAAACTGACCTTCCGAGGTCCGACCAACGCGTGTCAGGGGATCCAGGCAATGCATTTCAATTCAATGGCAATGGGAGTAGGGAGAGAGGTAATACCCAGAGTAGTACGGCAAGGAGCATGCTCATCAGTAAAATAAGTGGCATAAACACGGTTGTATATCGGAAAATCTCGCTCCATATTGGTCAAAAAGACAGTGATATCAACCAGGTGTTCCCATTTCGCACCACAACTTTCAAGTACCCGCCGCACATTTTTAAAGACACTGTGACATTGTGCTTCAAAATCAAAGTCAGTGTAATGTCCACTATTGTTAAGACTTAGCCCGGGTATAGAATTGTCTTCCGGGTTACGGGGACCTATTCCAGATAAAAATAAAAGATTGCCTACCCTGCGGGCGTGAGGATATTTTCCAACAGGAGCAGGAGCCTGGTCACTATGAAATACTTGTTTGCTTTCCATTGCTTAGGTGATGTTAAAATGAAAAAGCCGGTTGAGATGTCTATCCAACCGGCTTTTTCAAAAAAAACAATATCAGTAGTATTGATTAGTTTTTCTTCATTGTCTTCTCGAAAAGACCTTTCATGCTTGGATCTGCTTTGATAACAGTTCTTCTGTTCATAGCTCTTCCTTCGCTTGTGTCGTTGTCACCAACAGGATCATTTGCACTTCTACCTGCAGCAGCAAGTTGAGCTGGGTTAACACCTGCTTTGATCAATTCGCGGATGACAGTAAGAGCACGCTCTGTACTCAATTCCCAGTTGTCAGCAAAAGGAGCACCTTCTACCATTGTTTGATCATCAGTGTAACCTTCAACAAGGATAGTAAGTTCAGGGTTGTTTTTAAGAGTCTCAGCCAGTTCTTTGATTGCTTTTCTTTGTGCACTGTTTACACGAGCAGAACCGCTTCTGTAGTTAATTTTCTCGCTGGTCATCACGTAGATGCTACCATCTTTTTCTTCAACAGAAAGACCACTTCCTGAATAAGTTTCGAAGATGCCATTGATTTCATCTTTGATTGCATCCAGTTCAGCTTTTGTCATAGACAAATCTTTCTGCATTTGAGAAACTTGTCCTTTGGTAGAGTTCAATTCTGATTTCAGACCATCAAGCTCGCCATTAAGTCTTTTGGTTTCTGCTTCCATTTGAGCAGCCAATGCATCTTTTTCTTCCTGAAGACTTTTCAGATTGGATTGGGTTTCGGCTAGAGCCTGGTCAGTGGCGTCCTTGGATGCTACCAATTCGTCGTATTTCTTTTTGGAAACGCAGGATTGTAGTGAACCGATGACAAGGAAAACGACCATTAGTTTTAATACTTGGCGCATGTTCAATTTAAGTTTAATTAACAAATGTTTTTCTTTAACTTCTTGAAGTTATTAGGTAGTGAATGTAATTGCTTCAAAGGTAAAAAAAGAGAGCAAGATTTTATAATTTGCATTGTATTTGATGCTAATTTCACACATTTTAGAATGATTTCAGCTTTGTTTGACTTTACAAGGCAATTGAAGGATGGCCTATCCGGAACAGTCAGTGTCGCTTTTGTTGCTTGTGCCTCCTCAGTTAGATGTGTTATAATTGAATATTAACTTTGAAAAAGTTTACTTTTGCTACAAGTATGGGAAATTTCACATCATCCTGTGCAGTCAATGCTTAAGTCAGAGGTTTAAAAGTAACCAAATATTTAATGAATAAGGAAATTATCGTTGAGGGGAAGTTCAAATACATTGAATCCGAAGGGGGCTCAGAAAACCTTCTCTTATTGCACGGATTGTTTGGAGCACTCAGCAACTTCGAAGGAATCATCAATGGTTTCGGTAAAAAATACAATGTAGTTGTCCCCATTCTCCCCATATTTGAATTGCCGATTCGGCAAGTTTCTCTGTCAGGATTAGTAGCTTATGTGGAAGCTTTTGTAGACCATAAAGGTTACGACAAGGTACACGTGCTGGGCAATTCACTTGGCGGACACGTAGCCCTCCTTTATGCGTTGGCGAGACCCGATAAAATAAAATCCATTATTCTTACCGGTAGTTCAGGCTTGTTTGAAAGCGCAATGGGAACTTCTTTTCCCAAGCGAGGTGATTATGAATACATAAGAAAAAAGACCCGCGAAACGTTCTATGATCCGGATGTAGCCAGCAAAGAGCTGGTGGATGAGGTGTATGATATTGTGAATGACAGGAACAAGGCTATTCGGGTCATTGCTACCGCTAAATCGGCTGTTCGCCACAATCTGGGAGATAAGTTGCATCAGATCAAGGTGCCGACTCTACTTATCTGGGGAGCTCAGGATCAAATCACTCCCGCTTTCGTAGGTGAAAAATTCAATGAACTAATCGAAGCTTCAAAACTTGTATTCATCGATGAGTGTGGACATGCGCCAATGATGGAGCGTCCGGAAGATTTCAACCACCACCTGTTGGCTTTCCTCGAGGAAGTTAGTACAACGAACGAGCAGGGAGCTTGATTTGAGTGGCATTATAGCTTTATATTTTCCTTTCCTGCATTTTTTTGTCTAAATCCATCTACTATGAGATTTATTACCCCCTCTTTGTTGAGTTTTTTGCTCATCTTCTCTGCATGTAAGTCTTCTCAAAAAGCTGCCTCAGCTTCAGGCCAGGGCGAAGAACTGGCTTTTACAGAGTATCGTGAATTGGATACTATGGTAATTTCAGCACCTAAGTTGTCTCCGGATGAAGCCTTGGAAGAGCCTGAGGTGTATGCTTTGCCTGTTTATAATGCAAGCTTTAAAAGGGTACACGATCTCCTTCATACCAAATTGGACCTGCAATTTGATTGGGAAAGAGAAGCTGTGTTGGGAAAGGCTCACCTGAGCTTCACCCCTCTTTTCTATTCCTCGGATCAGTTGGTATTGGATGCCAAAGGCTTTGAAATTCATTCAATCACCCTGACCGACAGTGAAATAAGCCCGGATTATACTTATGATGGCAAGAAGCTGTCCATTACACTGGATAAGGTCTATACCAGACAGGATACTTTCCATGTCCTGATCGATTATACTGCTTTTCCTTCTCAATCAGGAGGGAGCGAAGCAATTACTTCAGACAAGGGACTTTTCTTTATCAATCCCCGCAACGAAGAACCCAATAAGCCTCAGCAAATCTGGACACAAGGCGAAACGGAATGGAACAGCAAGTGGTTCCCTACCATAGACAAACCCAATGAGCGCACTACTCAGGAAATGCTACTTACGGTAGAGGATCGGTTTGTGACGCTTTCCAATGGTTTGTTGATTAGTTCTGATAAAAACGACGATGGTACTCGTACCGACTACTGGAAAATGGATATGCCGCATCCTCCTTACCTGTTTATGATCGCAGTAGGCGAGTTTGCGGTTGTCAAGGATACCTGGAATGGCATTCCGGTGGATTATTACGTGGAACCTGAGTACGAGGCAGATGCCAAAGCCATCTTCGAACATACTCCTGAAATGCTCGGCTTTTTCTCCGAAAAGCTAAATGTGACATATCCCTGGCCTAAGTTTTCTCAAGTAGTTGTCCGAGACTATGTGTCAGGAGCCATGGAGAATACCAGTGCAGTAATTTATGGGGACTTCGTCCAAAAAACAGCCCGCGAATTGATAGATGATTTGCAAAATGAAAAGATTGTGGCTCATGAAATGTTCCACCACTGGTTCGGTGATTATGTGACTTGTGAAAGTTGGGCCAATCTGACCATGAACGAAGGGTTTGCCAACTATAGCGAGTATCTCTGGCTAGAACATAAATACGGTACAGATGAGGCCGATTACCACCTGATCAATGAATGGTCAGGGTACCTGAGTTCCGCTCAGGGAAGTAACGCCCACCCACTCATTCATTTCGAATACGATGATAAAGAGGATATGTTCGATGCCCACAGCTATAATAAAGGCGGCTCCGTGTTGCACATGCTTCGCAATTATGTGGGAGACGATGCTTTCTTTGCTGCTCTTAATTTGTATTTGTCCGACAATGCCTTCCATGCAGTGGAATCGCACAACCTTAGGCTGGCTTTTGAAGAGGTGACCGGTGAAGATCTCAACTGGTTCTTCAATCAATGGCACTTTTCTGCGGGTCATCCCAAATTGGATATCCAATACAGCTATGACGAATCTGCAGGAGAGGCAGTAGTCAAAATAGAACAGCAGCAGGATCCTGAATATGCTCCGGCTATCTTCGAATTACCGACTGCGATAGATATTTACCTGGATGAGTCGAGCAAAGAACGACATGAAGTGCGTGTTAGAGAGCGAGAACAGGAATTCCGTTTCAAAGTCAGTAAAAAACCGGCTTTGATCAATTTCGATGCAGATAAAGTCCTGCTTGCTGAAACAAGTGACAATAAGTCTGATTCGGAATATTTGTTCCAGTTTTACAATAGCGATAAGTTTATGGATCGCTTCGAAGCCATGTCTTATTTGCGTGAAACGGGTTCCGAAACAGCTCGCCAACTATTCCTTGACGCTTTGTCAGATGATTTTTGGGTCATTCGTGCTATTGCTGTTACCAGCCTGGGAGAGGATCTGACCGAGGAAGACAAAGAAAAAGTCAGAGCGATGGCACTTAACGATACTCATTCAGATATTCGCGCAGCAGCTATTTCTTTGTTGACAGAAGTCGGAGACGAAGGAGTGGTTGATTTGGCCATAGCACTGATAGACAAGGATCCTTCCTATACAGTGATTTCAGCGACACTGGATGCCTTGCTGCAACTCGATAAAGAAAAGGCACTGGCTTATACCGCCAAATTGGAAAATGAAAAAAGTGGGGTTATTCTGGAGGCAGTTTCCGGCTTATACGCCGAAACTGGTGACCTGAAATACCTTCCGTTTTTTGTCAAGAACCTGGAAAACAATCAGATTGATGGATACAGCGCCCTGGCTTTTTATACCAACTTCTTTACCTTGTTGAAAGAAGTCGAACTTTCTGCTGCTCTGGAACAGGCAAATACCCTCCAACGCATTGGCCTGTCCGAAGGTCAGTCTCCCTGGCGCAAACTTTCGGCTATGAAAGCCCTGAATGACTTGAGAAACCACTACCAGGAAAAGGCAATGAGCCCGGGTACGGATCAAGAAATGCAAAAGTCCTGGAAAGAAGCAGTTCAGGCCATTTCGGCCAAAATGCAAGCCGTCACTCAGGCTGAGAGCAACGATCAATTGAAGGCAATTTATATCAATCAGCTGCAACTGATTGAAAAACCATAGGGAAGAGACAAACCATCAGGTACCGGATCTTGTTAAAATCCGGTACCTGGTCATGGTTTTCCATGCCACATAGACTATTTTTCAATATCTTTCAACAAAGATAAAAGCCTGGCTGCCATTTTGCGCAACCGGGCTTCCTGACTTTAATTCAAGAACCCGATATACCATGGCTGCAACAAGTAATTTTGACCTCCTGATTGATAAACTGGATCAGTTTATCAGAAAGTACTATATCAACCAGCTGCTCCGTGGGAGTTTATATTTTATTGGCCTCACCGGTGCCCTCTTTTTGGCGATGAGCCTGTTGGAAAATTATTATTATTTCGGTACCGGTACCCGGAAATTATTATTCTATTCCTTTATCCTCATAAGTCTTGGATCAGGTTTTTATTGGGTAGTCAATCCTTTGGTCAAATACTTCAGGCTGGGAAAAACCATATCGCACGAAAAGGCAGCACAGTTGATAGGAGAGCATTTCAGCGATGTAAGCGACAAACTACTCAATACACTTCAGTTGAGTAGCCACCTTCAAAGTTCGGCAGACAATTCTCTGTTGCTCGCCAGTATTGAGCAAAAGTCAGAATCTATCAAGTTGGTCCCCTTCGTGAAAGCGATCGATTTGTCAAAAAACAGAAAATACCTGCGCTTTGCCCTGCCCCCCCTGTTGGTATTGCTTTTTATCCTGATAGCAGCTCCCGGGCTTATCACTGATAGTACCAATCGATTGATCAACAACGGCAAGGAGTTTATCAAGCCTGCTCCTTTTTCTTTTTTGGTGGAGCAGGAGGCTTTGGAAGTCTTGCAGTACAGTGATTTTGACCTTACGGTAAAAATAGAAGGCAGGGAACTGCCGGCAGAAGTTTTTATTGAAATGGGCAATTACCAGTATCGCCTTACCCGCGTTGCTCCGGATGAGTTTGCCTACCGGTTTAGTAACGTACAGGAAAATATTCCTTTCCGTTTGACTTCAGGTGGGGTAACTTCCGGGAAACTTGAACTTAAAGTACTCGAAAAACCCAATATTCTTGGTTTCGATGTCAATCTGGATTATCCAGCTTATGTGGGACGCACAGATGAAACTTTCTCCAATGCCGGAGACCTGATTATTCCCGAAGGCACAAATATTAATTGGGTATTCAATGCCGCTCATACCAATGCCATAAAGGTTAAATTTTCCGGCGAAAAAGACGCACAGGAAGCTGAACGTTTTTCCGACGAGCTGTATAGCCTGAAGCGTAGGGCTATGGAAGACGAACAGTATAGGATTTTTATCAGCAACAAGGAGATGCCGGTGGGAGATTCTATCTCTTACAGCATTACCGTGATACCAGATCAATATCCCAATATCAGCGTCAACGTTTTTCAGGACAGTTCCCTGGCTACCTTGCTGTATTTTGCTGGTGAAGCCAATGATGACTATGGATTGTTGAGCCTTTCGTTTAATTACCAAATTATCAAGGCTTCAGGGGAGGCTACAGCGCCTGTTTCCATCAAATTAGATAACCCCTCCTCCAGAGCTGTTCAGTATGATCACGCTTTTGATCTTACTGAACTGGAGCTGGCTCCCGGTGATGAAGTTAATTATTATTTTGAAGTGTATGACAATGATCAAATCAATGGCAGCAAGTCTTCCAAAACCGGAGTGATGCGCTTCGCGAAACCTACAAGGGAAGAGTACAGAGCTCAGGCAGATAAAAATGACGATCAGATAAAGAGCGAACTGGAAGATGCCTTGAAAGAGTCGGCTAAAATTCAAGAGGACTTGAAAAAAATGAGGGAAAAGCTGCTTCAGCAGAAAAATCTCGACTGGCAGGATAAAAAAGCCCTGGAAAACCTGCTTGAAAGACAAAAAGAAGTCCAGCAACAGATCGAAGAGGCAAAAGAAGCTTTCGATGAAAACATCGAAAACCAACAGGAATTTACCGAAATGGATGAAGAGTTGATGGAAAAACAGGAACAGTTGCAGGACTTGTTTGAGGAATTGATGAGCGAGGAGATGCAAGACTTGATGAAGCAGATAGAAGAACTGATGCAGGAACTGGAAAAAGATCAGGCATTGGATATGATGGAAGATATGCAGATGAATGACTCCGAAATGGAAAAAGAGCTGGACAGAATGTTGGAGCTATTCAAACAGTTGGAGATGGAACAGGAAATGAATGAAATGTTGAGTGAACTTGACCAACTTTCCAAAGATCAGGAACAACTGAGTAAGGAGACCGAAGAGTCCTTAGAAAACCCGGACAATGCCCCTACTCAGGAAGCGTTACAGGAAAAGCAGGAGTCCATCAACGAGCAGTTTGAAAAAATGCAGCAGCAAATGGAAGAGCTCCGGGAGAAAAATAGCGATATGGAGAACCCCAAAAAGATGGAGGATTATCGCCAGCAAATGGAAGACATCAAGCAGGATCTGGCCGAATTCCGCGTACATTTCGACGTTTGGTTTTCGGAACGCGCGCTGGAAGAAAGCGGTGCAGTAGAGCACGCCATTGACCGCCTGCGCGCCAATGGCCACCTGTATGTGCAGGATGGTGCGACCTGGTTTCGCGCATCCGCCCTGGGCGATGAAAAGGACCGCGTCGTTATCCGCGAGAATGGACGGGCCACCTACTTTGCCTCTGATATTGCCTA
>JALQTV010000105.1:0-8732 GCA_023268675.1 Saprospiraceae bacterium
GTCTATTCACATCATTACAATCGAAAAACAGAGCAGGCTGAAACACTGGATTTACCGAAGAACCTGCGCTATGCCATCCTTATCATTGTTCCGATGGATTACAAACTCAGTAAAACCATTCCATCTGCTATCGGGGGTACTACCACTGGACTAGGCTACGCCACTTGCTTAAATGCTGCCAACTCACTGGCTCAGTTTATCACCAACCTGGGCTATCATGCATTGGCTTCTATGAATGACACTGCACTAAGCATCCCCATGGCCATACAGGCAGGACTCGGAGAATACGGGCGCAATGGACTGTTGATAAACCCACAATACGGCCCAAATGTAAGAATAGCCAAGGTTTTCACAGATATGGAATTGTTCCCTGATCAACCACTAGAATTTGGAGTAAAGGAATTTTGTACCACCTGCCGGAAATGCGCCAATGCTTGCCCTGTACGTGCTATTCCTCAAAGTGAACCCACATCTGAAGCTCCCAACTTTTCCAGTTGGACAGGCATCAAAAAATGGACAGTAAATGCGGAAAAATGTTTCCGGTTTTGGGTTGGCATGAATACCGATTGCGCCATCTGCATCCGTGTTTGCCCGTACAACAAAGACTACTCCAAATGGTGGCACCGACTAGGCATGCGACTGTCAAACAGCCCGTTTCGGCACTTGTTGTTGTGGTTGGACGATAAGCTTGGTTATGGAAAGCGCAAAGATCCCGAAAGCTGGTGGGTAGCTACCAATAGCCAGTCACAAAAAACCCAGGGTTAACTTTTAGCTCCTTCAAAAACCTGCAACATACTGTCCAGAGACGGGGGATTAAGAATCGCCTTATCGACAAAATCCAGCGCATTCGGAAAAGCTGTTGCCTTTACCCTGGTAGCTGCTTCCTGAAAATCGTAAATGGTTTGCATCAACCGTGGTTCCTCGTCAATCAGAAGCCAAAAAGCCCCCTGTTTTCCCACCGGCATGCCTACACTCCCGGCGTTTACAATTCGCTTTTTATCCACCTCAAAATCAAACTGAAAGTGGGTGTGTCCACAGACTATCAAATCTGCCTTGACAGGAGAGAATATTTCGAGAAGCCGTTCCTCCGAAGTCTTCGGGGTGAAAATTTCATTGGTATCCTGAGGAGTGCCGTGACAAAAAAGAATTTTACCAAGTTTGCCTCCATCCACTTCAAGAGATACAGGCCATTCTGAGATAAATAATTCCTGGAAGGGAACCAGCGTTTGCCTTACCCATTCAAATTGTTCGAATACCTGATCCGGGAGTGGTGAAAGGTAGGTAGTATCCATTTGCTTGATGTACTCCTCCTCGCAATTACCCAGGATGAATTTCATCTTTAGGGGTGATTTCAAAAGCAGGTCGAGGCACTCTGATGCAAAGGGCCCGGGAAGGATGTCTCCCCCTATCACAAGCAGGTCCACTTCGTACTTTTCCAGTTCTTTCATTACTGCCTCCAGGGCAGGAAGATTGCCATGAATATCATAAAGTGCTGCTATAGCCATGTTTAGTTGTTGATGAAGAAATTCGTTGCATCCCGCACCGAAATATCAGAAATTTCTTCCATGGGAACATGACCTACACCGGAATAAATTATCAAAGTATCATTTGGCAGCAGGTCCTGAAACTTACTTGCAACCGTATGAGGAATCAACACATCCTGGTCTCCCCACTGAAGTAGTACAGGCATATTCAATTTTGATAATGCCTTGATCCGGTCATCTGAGTTACTCACTTGCAACCTATCCATAAAAGCCCTTCGGTTCCCCTCTCTTTTAGCCGCAACCAGGTAATGTTTTTCCATTTCGGGAGCAATCCGTGAAGGATCTGCATAAACATCCCTGAGTGTCTTTCTTACAAAAAAGCGCGTTCCAAAATTTTGTAGTAAGCTACCCAACCATTCAATTTTGGCCAATTTGAACACCAGAGTACTTTTTGTCGGGACATGCACACCTGCCGGAGCCAACAAGATCATTTTCTTAACTTTTTCCGGGTACAAAGCAGCATATTCCCAGGCTATCTGTCCACCGAGGGAATTTCCCGCCAGGTAAAAACTATCCAGTTGCAAACTATCTGTCAAAGCATTCAGAACTCGGGTATAAGCATCCATAGAATAATCTCTGTCGGGAAACGGGCCAGTAAGCCCGAAGCCAGGCAAGTCAAGTCTGATTACCCTGAAATCCTTCAGGAGCACTTCTTTCCAAGCATCCCAGGTTTGGAGCATACTCCCTGTACCATGAATCAAGATAACTGGAAACCCCACTCCCTCATCCGTGTAATGCAACTCCATCCCCTGAATCTGAAGGAAGGAAGAATGGGGGGTTGACAAGAGAGCTTTTGCCCGTTCTATCGGAATATCCCGCTCATAAAAAAACAACCAACCCAGCGTCAAAACAGCCAATGCCAAAAATGCTTTCTTTGTAGGAAGATTCATAGGGGAAAATTAGTGAAATTTACATAGACAAAAAATAAATAAAAACTTGATTAACAAGTACAATTAAAAAGACAAATTATATTTAGGCACTGATCCATCCTCCATCAACCGATACTGCCTGAGCTGTCATAAAGGAGGCATCTGAAGAACATAAAAAGATGACGGTATTGGCGATTTCCTCAGGCAATCCCAGGCGCCCCATTGGTTCTCCTAAAATCAGAGAAGCCTCCAATGTAGGATCTCCTCCGGTAAACCTTTCCACCATGGGAGTGCGGATGACACCGGGGCAAACTGCGTTTATCCTTACCCCTTTTTTAGCATTTTCCAATGCAGCAGCTTTGGTCAGCCCCACTACCCCATGCTTGCTGGCAGCATACGCTCCAAGACCTGCAAAACCATTGAGTCCGGCTATAGAAGCACAGTTTACAATAGCCGCATTTCCTGTTTTTCTCATTTCCGGAATCTGATATTTCATACAAAGGAAGACCCCTCTCAAATTGACTGCCATGATTTGATCAAAAACTTCGGCATCAGTTTTGTCTATGGCTACTGCTCCCGTTTCGATGCCGGCATTATTAAAAGCATAATCCAGACTTCCAAAAATGTCAATAGTCTTTTTGATCATATCCTTCACCTCATCTTCCTGTGAAACATCTACTTTGATGTACAAAGACTCTCCTCCCAGTTCCTTTATTTTTCCGAGTGTTTCGGAAGCGTCAGCAAGGTCTGCCACTACCACCCGTGCTCCATTTTTTGCGAAAGCAAGGGCTGTAGCCTGCCCTATCCCTGAAGCTGCACCTGTTACCAGGGCAGTTTTACCTAAGAATTGATCATTCATTTGAAGCTGTTTTATGTTATTAATTAAAAGCTATCCGAACATTTTTCTTGGCATAGTATTTATACCCCTGCACGTACCACAAATTGGTAAGGAAGTAACTCTGTATTCAGGGTTAGGGTTGTATATCCTGCCTGTTCTAGTTCTTCCATTACTACCTCCTTGCTTACCTTGTGATCCACACCGGGGCCTACGGGAAGCTCCTTTTTGAAAAAATCAATCACAATAAGTTCTCCTCCAGGCTTAAGGCGTTCTCTGATTTCGCTAAAGTAGGCAGGTCTGTCATCAATATGGTGGTAGGTATCCACGATCACAACCAAATCAGCTTCCCCCTCCTGAAGCGTAGAAGAGTCGTAGGGAATCTTTCGAGTTTCCATTTCAGTCGCATCAATTCCGAGACTGTCTCGTTTTTGGGCGATATAGCCCAGGAAGCGTTCATCTACATCTGCGCAGATGACTTTAGCTCCTGCCTGGTGAAATTTGAAGCTAAAATACCCGCTGCCGCTGCCTATATCCATGACTGTTTTGCCACTCAGGTCTCCCAAATAACTCAAAACCTTTTCAGGCTGTTGCCATTCATCTCTTTCGGGCGAATCAAAATTTTGAACCATGGATTCAAACGGATTGCTGTTCATATCCTGGTTGGCGCGATTATGGGCATGTTTACCCTCATGAGAGGCATGTGTAGCAGTATCAGGTTTGTTGCTTTCACCATCCTGATGGGTACAGCCAAACAAACCAATTCCTAGTAGGAGCATAAGAAATAGAAACTTCATGATTGTATTGATTTACTTATATAATAGGTCAATATTCCCAAAGCGGTGATGCCTAAGCCAATTCCTGTTTCCACAGGTTGTGCAATCAACAGAAAAATTAAAATCCAGGCGCTAACTGCCAGAAAAACCATCGTCAGCCAGGGATGAAAAGGATTCCTGAAAGGCAACAGATGTCCTTTTTTCCGAAGGACAAAACTACCCGCCACAGTCAGGGCACTGGACAGTTGCAGTGTAAAGCCACAAAAAATCAAAATTTGTTCGAAGGTACCGGTAAGGATCATCAGCACACTTAAAAGAGATTGGAACCAAATGGCTCGCAGGGGTATCCCATTTTTACTTTTTGATCGCAAAAATGACCAAATCCGATAATCTTCGGCCATAATTTGACTTACCCTGGGGCCTACCCAAACCATGGCACTAATGCTCGAAAAAAGGAACAATGCAATCACCAGACTAAGCTGCTGCCCTGCTTTGTCCCCAAAAATATTGACCGCTACAATCTGGCCTATTTCCAATTGCCCTGTCAATTGTTCCGATGAAGCGTTTTTCAAAAAGACGAGCTGGATCACCACATACATCAGCGTCACCAGAAGGGTACCCAAAATAAGACCACGGGGAAGTTGCCTTGCAGGATTCCTGATTTCTTCCACAATATAGGCAGCAGCATTCCACCCGGTATAGGCATACGTTACGTAAACCAAAGAAACTGCAAATTCGGGCTTCGCAATTTCAAGTGTCCAGCTATTGCTCCAATCCAGGGCATTTTCAGGGTAGGAATAAAACAATCCTACCATGATAAATCCAAAAATCAGAATCAATTTCATAGCTGTCACCAGGTTTTGAACATTGCTGCTTTGTCGAATGCTAAAGGAATGAACCAAAGAGGCCAATACAACAGCCATTATAGCAGGGTAAACAGCAGATACGTCCAGGGCTACTTCTACATAAGCTGCCAGAGCCATTGCCGCAAGGGCAATGGGAGCTGCAAAGCCCACTGTGAGAGAGATCCAGCCAGAAAGATATCCTATTAACGGATGGAACAATTCTGAAAGGTAATGATATTCACCCCCTGATCGCTTAAAATAGGCCCCGGATTCTGCATAACTGAAAGCACCTGCAAGCGCAACCAAGCCTCCTATGATCCATAGGATGAGAATACTCCAGGTATTGGGTGTATCCTGTAATTGAAACCCAAGGCTGGTAAATACCCCTGTACCTATCATATTGGCTACAACCAAAGCTCCTGCACTCCAGGTTCCTATTTTTGTTTGTCTTGTCATTTTGAAGGCTTGTACCGGCAGTGATGCCTATTAATTTTTAGCACTTTATACAGCAATAAGTCCTGAAAGATAAAAAAATAAAACAATGCAACAATGATGCAAAAACAAAAGCAGGAGCTTTGTCAAAAAACTGTAATAAGTGTTTTGTGAGCCCCCTACTTTGCCATTTCCTAATTTCTTTTGTGACTGGAATAATCCAAAGGATTAAAAAATACGAATTATGTTCAAAAATTTACTCGTAATACTTTCTATTTTGCCCCTTGCCACTTCAGTTTTTGCGCAATCTTATGTACAAGTTGCTACCGGAGTGGGTTATCAAAACCAGGCATTTTATCGTCTATCAGACGACAATGTTGTACAATTACCCAATGAAAGCTGGGATCTCGCTTTCAGCATGACTGGTCAATTCAACGTAGGTATTGCTATAAATGAGTCGACTACTTCCATTACAGGTGCCCCTGCTGCCGAACTTGAAATCTATGAAACATCCCTCACAGATTTCACTGCTGAGATGGATACTACTCATTTACTTAGAAGATTGCTAAACGATGAATCTTCCTGGGCAGAGGGTGGAGCCTTGAGCAATGTAGCCAATCCGGCGGACCCATTCGACTTTGGGTGGGGATCCTACAACCCTGTTACTCATACGCTATACGGCACACGCGTATTCGCTGCGAAATTAAGAGATGGCAGCTATAAAAAGTTTTTCGTTGCTTCTTTTGACGGCAGTGCTTATGAGCTAAAGTATGCAAATTTTGATGGTTCAGAAGAACAAAACATTTCCATTAACAGAGGAGATTATGGAGAAAACATTCTTGCATTCTTTTCTTTCAGTACAGGTTCCATGATAGAACCCATAGGCTCCTGGGATCTGGTTTTTGGTCGCTATCTAACCAAACTTGATGATGGAGAAGGCAATATTCTCGATTATCCTGTTACAGGAGTCTTGTCCAACGGAACAATCCAGCTTGCAAAGGCAAGTGGTGTGGATCCCATTGGTGTGAGTTATGAAACTTATGCGGACAGCTTGGACAGTCGCCTGGATATCATAGGTCATGACTGGAAGGCATTCAGTTTTACCGAA
The DNA here is from genome assembly GCA_023268675.1 of Saprospiraceae bacterium. Classification (GTDB taxonomy): domain Bacteria; phylum Bacteroidota; class Bacteroidia; order Chitinophagales; family Saprospiraceae; genus JALQTV01. The sequence goes on from JALQTV010000105.1 coordinate 6,410, forward strand.
GGGTGGGTCATTCCTACAGACTTGGTCTTTTTCGCCAAAACACCTACGGGTGAAATTTACAAATTGGTTTTTGTAGATTTCGAGGGTTCCTCAACAGGTGTGACCACCATTGAAAAAACGAGTCTGGGAGTGGTTTCCTCCAACCGCAATTTGAGCGATAACTTTACTGAAACGGCTTTGTTTCCAAATCCTGTATCCGACAACGCAACCATCGTTTTTTCTGCAAAGCAGTCTTATAAAAACGCACCGGTGTACATTCGCGATCTTACCGGAAGGATATTATGGAGTGGCCAGACCATGATAGAAGAAGGTTTCAATGCCATTAGCCTTGACATTCCCAACCTTGCAGAAGGGATGTACTTAGTAAGCCTTGGATTCCCTCAGGACCAGTTTAGCTTGAAATTCATCAAGCAGTAATTCATTGTACGCTTAAAAATCATTGATATGATGCCAAAACGACTCTCTGTCTTACTGCTTCTTGTGTTTTGTATGCTCTTCGAGCAAAAATCCAGTGCACAATCCGATTTAGCTGATTCCGTGAGTATGTATTACGATTTAGCTGATGTGGTCGTTACTGCTCAATACGCCCCGACGGACAGCAGAGAAGCCCTGTATAAAATTCGTACGATCAAGAGAGAAGTAATGGAAAAACGGGGAGTCAACAATCTCGAGCAACTCCTTAACCAGGAACTCAACATTCGAATTTCTCAAGATCTTATCTTGGGAAGCAGTATGAATTTGCAGGGAATCAGCGGACAGAATGTAAAAATAATGATTGACGGAGTCCCTGTTATCGGTAGGGTTGGCGATGATATAGATCTTAGTCAGATCAATCTAAGTAATATCGAACGAGTCGAAATCATCGAAGGTCCTGTTTCTGTCAATTACGGCACCAATGCATTAGGGGGAGTGATCAATTTGATCACAAAGAAATCGCAACTTGGAAAATTAGAGGTCAAACTCAATAGTCAATATGAAAGCATAGGCACTTATTTCTTGAACACTCAACTGGGTGTAAGGCCCATTAAGAAAGTGTTATGGAGAGCTGACGCCGGATACCAGCATTTTGATGGATTCAATGCAGTTGAACCTACAGATATTTCCCAACAAAGAACCTATCAATGGAACCCTAAAACCCAGTGGTTTGGCAATAGCTTATTGCGACTGGACCTCGGAAAAGATCGGCAGTTGAGGTGGCAATCTGGTTATTTCCAGGAAGAAATTGAAAACCTGGGACCTGTAAGGAGGCCTCAATTCAAGCCCTACGCTTTTGACGAATATTACCATACGCAGCGATTGGATCAGAGCCTTGCCTATGAAGGCAGGCTGTCGGACAAACTTTACGGTCACCTCACAGCTGCCTACAACAAATTTCGAAGGGAGAAAGAAAGCCTGCGTTATGATATGGAAACCAGCGAAAAAATCAACATCAACGCAGAGGAGGACACCACACGTTATCAATCTATTGTATTCCGGCCTGTTGTTGCCAGCAGGTTTCCAGGAAGTAAGGTGAACTTCCAGGCGGGGCTGGACTTCAACTATGAAGAAGCTTCAGGAAAAAGATTCAATGAACCCGGAAGTGATGGAAATTTTAATGCAGCTATAGGAGATTATGCAGGTTTCCTTACCCTTCAGGTAGAACCCTTAAGTGGTCTTGACATACAATTGGGGGCAAGAGCTGCATGGAATACTAAATTTGATGCCCCGGTAATCCCCTCCTTGCATCTTAAATACGATTTCTCGCCTAATTGGCAACTCAGGGCTTCCTATGCCACTGGCTTTCGCAGTCCCTCTGTAAAAGAGCTCTTTTTCTACTTTGTAGATGCCAGTCATTTCATCATTGGCAATCCGGATCTTGGTGCAGAGACTTCGCGAAATGTTCAAGCTGTATTGGATTTTCAAAAATCGGACAAACAAAATTTCAAGGTCAGTCTTACGGGGTTCTTTAATGACATCAATAATAAAATCGAGCTATTCGATTTTGTAGAAGTAAATGGCGAAATGGTCCCGGCAGCCGCTTTGGGGCAAACTTCTACCCGATTTGCCTATTTCAATCAAGAGCGTTACAAAACGCTTGGAATGAACCTGAGAAGTGCTATCCAATGGCATAGGCTTGGTTTGGAAGCAGGTATTGCTCCAATCGGTAGATACAACCCCATTTCCGCTTTGGGACTTGCTGATACCTACACCTATACTACTGAAATTAGCGGTCAGGCGAGATACCGCTTCCCATCCATTCAGCTCGAAGGCACTTTTTTCATTCGCTACAATGACAAACTTATCCGTTATTATCAAGGAGTTGATACCGAAGGCAACCCTATTA
>JALQTV010000105.1:8742-9010 GCA_023268675.1 Saprospiraceae bacterium
GGAAGGTTTTACCATGGCTGATCTGGTTTTCACAAAAACCTTTGGAAAATCCGGAGTAAGTCTTAGCGGGGGATTGAAAAATGTATTCGATGTAACAAATGTCAACACACTGGGCACAGGAGGAGGAACTCATTCCGGTTCCGGCAACAGCTCACCTATTGCCACTGGCAGAAATTATTTCTTGAGGGCTCAATTTAGTTTAGAACAAAAGAATTAACCAGTAATAATTACGGTAAGACTTCTTTACAAAAAAGAGGGCTGGAAATAT
>JALQTV010000106.1 GCA_023268675.1 Saprospiraceae bacterium
CAAAAGCTTTGGGCGCTCCGTCCAACATATACATCCCCTCTTTTACTTCCAATTCGTAGGTATCCGCATTGTCGATAGTATTGTTGGTATGACTCCAGCCCAATTTTTCGTTGAACCCAATAGCAATGCCGGGGAAACCTACCAACGTTGCGCCATAAATCGTGTGATCCGGCAGGGTAAGCTGCTGCTCTGTAAAAGTAAATTCTTTGTACCAGGGCAAGTGAGGGTTCTGTACCAACATCGCATGACCATTAGCAGATCTCGAAGGAGCTACAGCGTGGGTATTGGATCCCATCTCAGGCCACTGGCTTACCCTTCCCAGATCATTTCCCCCAATAAAGCGGGTAAAGATCACATACATTGCATGTTGAATGAAATCGATTTCAGACAGCGGCAAAACCACTTTTTTATCATCATCTATAGCTTCCGGATGCTGTGAGGCATATAAGTTCATGCCTTCCACAAAAGATGTTGCAATGGCTTTCAAGCGTGGATCTTGTTTTTCATCCCAGCTTTTAGCCATTTCGGGAATGCCGATAGCATGTACAAGCATATCGTTCTCTAGATGAGACTTTCCCCAATATTCGGCACCACGACCACGGGAGCCACCGTACATTTCCAGAATCATATTGGCATGAAGCTGCATTTGGGCGTAGCCCTGAGCTTTAAAAAGAGCCGCTTCATCATCTGCATAAATATGGGGAACACCCCAGGTATCCCATACAATGCTGGTCTCCTGCTGTTCCGGTGCAGAACAGGCACTTAGCAGCCAGAGTACGGATACTAATAAGGGAAAAGTAATTTTCATGGTTGTCAAATTATAATGATAAAAAATAGTTAACTATCCGATTCAGCAGCAAACAACTCTGCCAGTTTAAATTTTTGAATTTTCCCGGTAACGGTCATATAGGGCGTATAATCTTCCAGCATTTTCAAGTATCTGGGGATTTTCGGCCATTCTAACTTCCCCTCACAACGAGTGCGCACCTCTTCGAGGGTCAGTTCCTTACCAGGCTTTGGTTTGACAACAAGTCCTACTACTTCTTGCAATACCGGATGTGACACACCCACTACCTGTAATAATTCAGCTTCTGCGTCAAACAAGGTACGCAAAGATTGTTCCACTTCTGCCGGATAAACATTGTGGCCTCCAACGATGATCATTTCCTTCAGCCTACCTACAATCCGGTAATAACCTGCTGCATCCCTTAGTCCGAGATCTCCCGTGCGCAACCAACCGTCAATGATGTTCTGTTGGGTAGCTTCCGGGTTGTTGTAATAAGCTTCCATTACATGAAATCCTTTTACCCAAATCTCACCCACTGCTTCATCAGGCAACTCTAAGCCACTCGAGGGATCGACAATTTTAGCCTGCGTATGTTCAATCGGTTTGCCTACTGTACTGTATCTTTTTTCCTCCGGATCTGATTTACAGGTTTGATGGGTCACCGGAGAAGCCTCGGTCAAACCATAGGCAATGGTCATTTCTGCTGCTCCCATTTTTTGGCTGACAGCCTCAAAAAGCTCCCGGTCAACCGGCGCCCCTGCCATGATGCCCGTGCGCAGCGTATGCAGATCGAATTGTTCAAAATCGGGTTCTGCCAATTCGGTAATAAACATGGTGGGTACCCCAAAAAGTGCTGTGCACCCATATTTTTCAATAGCAGCCAGGGTCTGGCGACTACTGAAAGAATGATCCGGAATCACAATAGCCGCTCCACTTACCAATCCGCCCAAATTCAATAAAATAGAACCAAAACAATGATAAAAAGGAACGGGTCCGCAAATAAGATCATTCGCCTCCAACGCCTGAAGCAAGGACGCGAGCAAAGCATCGTTGACGATATTGTAGTGCGTCAGTACGGCCCCTTTGGGAAAACCCGTGGTTCCCGAAGTGTACTGTATCATGGCCGGATCATAGGGCGAAACAGCAGTGCTGATTTTTTCCAGGGCATCATCCCCAATCTCCCGGCCTGCGGCCAAAAATTCCTGCCAGTCAAGCATGCCCCTTTCACTGGCTCCCGGCGTAAGAATGACCCTTTTCAATCGGGGAAATTCATTTGAACAGGACGCCTCAGTCAGGTTCGGACACAGCGATCTCACCATGCTGATATAATCATAATAATGAGATTTTGAACCACTTTGCTTGACAAATCCGGGACACATAATCAGTACATCCGCATCTGACTGTTTTAAAGCATAAGCAAGTTCCTCTTGCTTCCACTCCGGATTGATGGTTATCAAAATGGCTCCGATGCGGGCAGTTGCATATTGTACAAAAAGCCATTCGGGGATATTGTTGGCCCATATAGCCACATGACTGCCTCTGGACACCCCTATGGCCAAAAGGGACTTGGCAATCTTGTCTGCCAGAAAATCCAATTCCTCCCAGCTGAACTTCACCTCATCCGCATGAAAGATGGCTGCATCCCGGTCGGGATGTTTGCGGGCATTATCCCGCAACAAAGCACCAATGGTAGATTGCAATAATTCCATAGTGATTCGCTTTTATTAACAACCTTACAAGATAGGCCAAAAAGAGGGCTATCCCATCAACCAATCCCCTGCTATGCCGATGATATTTGTCAGTTGTTTCAAAACTTTTTGCAAACAAAGTGCCCCTAATCCTGTTAAGTCAACACAATTGAATCCAACCAGAATACCGTATATCTTATGCAAAAAAACTATCTGATCATAGGGGGAAGCACGGGCATAGGCCTGTCAATGGTACAACAACTTACTGCCCGCAACCACAAAGTCTTTGTGGTATCCCGAACCAAAGGACAACTTGAAGATCATCCGCTGATAACACACATCACGGCTGATATCCTGCAGGATGAACTACCCAGAGACCTGTTGCCCGATACCTTGCATGGCCTGGCTTACTGCCCCGGAAGCATTGTACTTAAACCTTTCCGCTCACTCAAGCCTGCCCAGTTCGAAGAGGATTTTCAAATCAACTTGCTGGGAGCCGTCAAGTCTATTCAGGCTGTTTTGAAAAACCTGCAGCAGGCAGAACAATCGGGTATCCTGCTCTTCAGCACAGTAGCCGTAGGCAAAGGCATGCCCTTTCACGCTTCCATCGCAGCTGCCAAAGGAGCGGTAGAAGGGCTTACCCGTTCACTGGCAGCAGAATTGGCACCAAAGGTACGGGTCAACTGTATTGCTCCTTCTCTTACCGATACGCCCCTTGCCGGAAAATTACTTTCTACACCTGAAAAAAAGGAAACAGCAGGAGCTCGCTTTCCTCTCAAGCGCGTAGGCGAACCCACAGACATCGCAGCAATGGGAGTTTTCCTACTCGACGACCAAAGCAGTTGGATCAGCGGCCAGGTAATAAGCGTAGATGGCGGACAATCGACACTCAGCATGTAAAATTGTCAATCGCGCATGACAACCATTCGAAAAACGGCTGTACCGCTTTGTTCGCCGTGCAGCCTTACCCAATAAATGCCATTAGGCAATTGCGCACAATCTATGGCTACCGACCCCGCAGCGAAACGATCAATTAGAACTGGCAGCCCATGTCTCTTGCCCTGCACGTCCCAAAATTCAATCGACAAATCTTCCTTAGCCTGTTCTATGTTGAGATTCAATAAGTCCTGAACAGGATTGGGACCATAACTGACTGTAAAATCAGCCTTAGTTCGGGATACAGAAGTGCTTCCATCCCTGATTTCCACACAATAATCCTCGTATTCACCATAAACCAGGGTAGAAAAATTACAGGCACTGATACCGGATTGCGACAACATAGCTATACGCATCCGAGTACTCCCCGGAAGGGCTGTCGCCGGAACGGTAAGAGTGCCTTTTTGCTCATTTTTAGAGCCTTCCGAAGATTGCCAGACGATTTCCGAACTCGTAAAGATGCCATTCTGGTTGAGATCTATCCATACCCTGAAATACTCAGTGAATCCAACGCTACTGGCAAAACCGGGAGTCAGTTCCAGAGCATAGGCCACTTCTCTGTTCAGTGTCAAAGCAGCAGGTGTAGCTGTAAAGTCTCCATAGCCACCATCACTACCGGAGCTTCGCTCAAAATCTCCCAGTTTCACACGGGCTATCCACTCCGTAGCAGCATCTACATTAGATGGCACGCAATAATCTTTTTCAAGACAGGCACCACAACCCAGCGTGCGGAAAGTTGCCCCGGCTGCTTCCGGAACTACCGCTCCATCGCAAAGCGTTTCCACCTCCAACTCATAAACCGTGCAAGCCTCCAGACCCGACAAAAAATACTGATTGCCGGAAACCGTCAGACTGTCCCACTCCTCTGTACCCGTCGCCCGGTAACGCAGACGATAAGCCAGTGCTGCCGTCACATCCGGCCAGGCTACGAAAGCTCTGGATTCTGAAATAAATGAAGGGTCTATGTTGATTACGTCCGGTGGTGTACAACAACCATCACTGGTAAAAACCAAAGCAGGTGTGTACCCCGGGCTATCCATGCCACAGAAAGGCTGTAATTGTACCTCATAATCCATACAAGCAGACAATCCCTCAAGTGTATAAGGACTGCTTACATTCTCTACTGATGTCCAGGTTGCATCGGTCACAGCCTTCCATCGCAAATCGGTACGGGTATGATCCAAGTGGTTGATCCAGGAAATGTCTGCCTTGTCAACCTCTATATTTTTTGCCGAAACGGCAGTAACCTGCACACAGTCCTGGCAATTATCCTGCAACAACTTCATGCTGTTGTAGACATTTAAGTTGCCGCCCGTAAGGGTTATGTCCTGCAGGGAGGCCTTCGCTACTACGCCATTCAAAATATATGACTTTGCCAAAAGGGCCGCACCAGCCGGGTCACTTCTGGCTATCAGGGACAGGTTGTTGCAGGGAGCAGCATACAACAAGGCTATTGCTCCAGCCACCTGTGGTGCCGCAAAAGAAGTACCAGAGAAATTGGAATAAGTATTGCCATTAGCAGTGGTATAAACCCCCTGGCCATAAGCGCCAAGATCTACCGAATAAGCTCCATAGGCAGCTCTCTCCACCTTTTGTCCAAAGTGATCAACATTGGTAACCACAATCAGGTAGTCACTTGGGCACAAGCTAGGCAAATCGCCCTGGGTCTCTACATTGGTATTTTCATTGTCTGTAGCTGCCACGTTGACCACCCCTGCTTTGCCCAATTCGTCAAAAAGCTGGCACCAGAAGGGAGCATCCGAGGGGAAATTGCGCGCACTACCCCAGGAAGTGTTAGCTGCTACAACAAAGGCTCCTTTGGCGCCGCCTGTGGTGTTGTACAACTTTCTTGTCTCCAAAACATAATCATAAGCCTGAAGCAGCTCTGCCTCTGTCACCGTATTCAACAAGTTATTTGCTGCAACAATCATGAGTTTGACCTGCCAGTTGACACCACTGACCCCAAGGCCATTATTGCCACGGGCACCGACAACGCCTGCAACGGGAGTACCATGCTGGTTTTTGTCCGAAATCTGATCGTTGTCGAGTGAAGTGTTCCATCCATTCACATCATCTACATAGCCATTTCCGTCGTCGTCGATGGTATTATCCGGTATTTCACCGTAGTTTTTCCATAAATTGCTTGCAAAGTCGGCGTGACCGGTGTCAAAACCATCGTCTATCACACAAACAACAATGGTATCTCCCGTAGCGCTGATGCCTCCGGTGGTAAAATCCCAGGCCAGATCCATATCGATGTCTTCACCTGCCATTCCGCCACTTTGTCCCGTATTCAAAAAGGGCCACTGACGTGGAAAATCGGGATCATTGGGAATGGTAGAGCGGCTTTTCAGCAGGTGATTGCGCGAAGCACTCCTCACCATGGTGTTTTTTTGCATGAACTCCAGAAAAAGCGCTCCATTGATCCGTGTGTGATCAAAGCTGACTTTCCAGATATTGAGAGAGCGGGAGAGGCGCTCTTGCAGTTCGAAATGTGTATAATTGCCATCGAACCGGGCAAGGGCTTGGGAGAGATCCTTCAGAGATGCTTCGTCCCTGAGTTGCACCAACATACTTCCCTGCTCGTATCCCAGCTTCTGGGCATTACCGGACAGGGAAAATGCAAGCAGGGCTACGAGCAGGCAGTATCTTTTCATAATTACCTGTTTGTATGGTCAGACAAGAGTTTACCCGTTCATAGATGTCAGGAACTCCTCGTTTGTAGTCGTTGTCATCAAATGTTTGCGCAAGAATTCCATCGCTTCGTCCGGCTTCATATCGGCCAGGTGGTTGCGCAAAATAAACATGCGTTGCAAGGTATCTTTGTCGAGCAGCAAATCGTCTCTTCGTGTTGATGATGAGATTAGATCAATGGCAGGGAATATTCTTCGGTTCGAAATTCTACGATCTAGTTGAAGCTCCATGTTACCGGTACCCTTGAACTCTTCAAAGATCACTCCGTCCATTTTCGAACCGGTATCGATCAAAGCAGTTGCCAGAATGGTCAATGAACCACCTCCTTCGATGTTACGCGCAGCACCGAAGAATTTCTTGGGCTTGTGCAGGGCATTGGCTTCCACACCACCAGAAAGAACCTTTCCACTGGCAGGAGCCACTGTGTTGTAAGCTCTTGCCAAACGAGTAATAGAATCCAGCAGGATCACTACATCGTGACCACTTTCTACCAATCTTTTTGCTTTCTCCAGAACGATTCCCGCCACGCGCACGTGGTTTTCTGCAGGTTCGTCGAAAGTAGAAGCTACCACTTCCGCATTTACGCTGCGCTTCATATCCGTAACCTCTTCCGGGCGCTCATCAATCAGCAAAACGATGAGGTAACACTCAGGGTGATTTTTTGCGATAGCATTGGCAACGTCTTTCAACAAGAAAGTCTTACCTGTTTTTGGCTGTGCCACAATCAGCCCCCGTTGTCCCTTTCCAATCGGCGTAAAAAGGTCTATCATGCGATTGCCAAAATCTCGTCCGGTAGGGGAAGTCGTCAATTTGAACTTCTCATGTGGGAAAAGAGGCGTGAGGTAATCGAATGGCACCCTGTCGCGAATATCCGCAGGAGTCAGTCCATTGATTTTTGACACCCGCAACAATGCAAAATATTTCTCCCCTTCCTTTGGAGGACGTATCGCGCCACAGACGGTGTCCCCGGTTTTCAGACCAAACAACTTGATCTGAGAAGGAGAAACATAAATATCATCAGGTGAAGTAAGGTAGTTGTAATCTGAAGAACGCAGGAATCCATAACCGTCAGGCATCATTTCCAGGATACCTTCTCCTTCAATCAGTCCGTCAAGTTCGATATCAAATCTTTCCTTCTCTTCAATAGGTTCTTCCATTGCAGGTTTTTCCTGTGAGACAGCTCTTTCTCGATCTTCCGGGCCACGATCGCGATCGCGGTCCCTATCACGGTCTCTGTCGCGATCACGATCGCGCGGATGTTTGCGTTCGCGGAAATCTTCGCGCTTTTTAAATTCGACCTTGTTAACGCGTTTTGAGGACTTGTCTTCAGTCTCTTCAACGACTGCAGCAGGCGCTTCCGCTGCAGGAGCGGGGGTTTCTGATTCAAACAACTCGAACTCTTCGTTTCCACGTCTCATGCGCATGCGCTTGCGACCACCGTCACCGTTACCGGACTTTTCTTCTTCGCCTTCACCGGTTCCTGAAGCACCGGCAACAGCTTGCATATCTAGAATTTTATGGATGAGTTCCTGTTTATTTAATCTCTTGAACCCTGTCAGACCAACTTGCTCAGCCACTTCCCTCAATTCGGGTACGAGCATATCGTTTAATTGCAGAATATCATACATATTAAATGGAATGTGTTTTTTGTACGTAAGGTTTGCTTAAAAATTAACATACAAATTCAGGTAGCAGAATCGGAATTCTTACTAAGCCGCAGAACTTATATGTGGGGGTAAAACAATAATTCAAGTACGAAAATGGTGATAAAAAGAACCACTTGGATCACAAAGATCGCTCAACAGCTTTTCAAATTGAGTGGGAAAAAAACTAAGGTTTGAAAAAAACTGGTGTGGCGAAAAAACAGTGAAAAGTGGAAGATGTGTTTTTCAGTACGTTTTAACGGCTCAAAAATACATTTATTTTTTTTAATTCAAATAGTATCTTTGCAAAAACATCGCAATTCTCAAACAATTTTTTTGTTCTCAGGACAAGAATTACGCTTTCACAAAAGTCCATTAAGCATTTTATGTTACAAGTAAACTTTATCCGGGAAAATCGACAGACAGTCATTGACGGCTTAAAAAAGAGAAATTTTACGGCAGAAAATCTGTCTGTGATTGACGAAGCTATTGCGCTGGACGAACAGCGCCGGCAACTTCAGACCGCTCTGGATGGAGCCCTCGCCGAGCGCAACAAACTTTCCAAAGAAGTAGGAGAATTGTTTAAAAAAGGGGCTCAGGATGAGGCAAACGCTCTGAAAGAAAGCGTCAATGAGCTTAAAGATAAAATTGCAGCCCTGGAAACAGGCATGAAAGAGGCCATGGAAAGCCTGGAAAACCTGCTGCTCACCATACCCAATGTCCCCCACTCAAGCGTTCCCGCCGGAAGTACCGAAGAACATAATGAAGTAGCCCAGGCATGGGACAAGGAACTGCCCGTACTCGGTGCTGAAGCTCAGCCACACTGGGAACTGGCCTCCAAGTATCAGGTTTTTGATCTCGAACTCGGAACCAAACTCACCGGTTCAGGATTTCCGGTTTTTCGCGGCAAAGGCGCACGCTTGGAACGCGCATTGATCAGCTTTTTCCTGGATGAAGCTGTTAAAGCCGGTTATGAAGAAATCATGCCCCCATTAATGGTAAACGAGGCCACAGCCAGGGGTACCGGACAATTGCCGGATAAAGAAGGTCAAATGTACCATGTTACCAAAGATGAATTGTACCTGGTTCCAACCGCAGAGGTACCGGTAACAAATATTTTCAGAGACGTAATCCTCGATATTGAACAGTTGCCTGTAAAAATGACCGCCTATACGCCTTGTTTT
>JALQTV010000107.1 GCA_023268675.1 Saprospiraceae bacterium
GGCATACAGGTGCTCCATGGCTTCTGCGATAGAACGGTGTAGCTGGTGAACCCGTTTGCCCAATTGCATATTGTAGGCAGCTTCCTGGATGAGGGAATTGCGAAACAGGTAGCGGGATTCATTTCTGGGTCGCCATATTTGTCCCCGCTCTGCGATTTTGACCTGCTCAGCTACCAGGGCTTTCAGGTTGCCACCGTGCTTGATAAATTCTTCGTTGTTTTTGAGGACTTCTTCCAATACGGGAATTTCGAATTCCCGGCCAATTACGGCAGCTGTCTTGACGGTTTCTTTGACCAGGATAGAAAAGCGGTCAATCCGGGCCGTCACAATGGTATGGATGGAGTCTGATAATTTGATGTTTACATCGGTAAGGGTCCAAAGACCATTTTCCTGAATGAGGAAACCGCTGTCTTTGGTGAGTTCCAGTACCTGTTCCAGGTAAAAGGGATTGTTGTTGGTGCTTCTTTGAAGGACTTTGAAAAAACTTTCCGCGATCGGTCCGCCCAACCGGGATATGGCAAAGCTGCGGAGCGCTTCCGGTTCTAGTACGGGCAGGTCGAGGATGATATAGGGAATGTCTTTTTCCTTCAGGAAATCAGTATCTGCTACAAAAGGCCGTGAACCGTCGTCCAGATAGCGGGAGGTGACAATGATGAAAATAGGATAGCCGTTCATCTGACGGACGAGTTCGCTGATGAGGTCTTTGGAGCTTATATCCAGCCACTGACTGTCTTCGAGTTCTATGATCAGGGGTTGTATCATGGATGCGGCCTTAAAGAGGTTGACGACCGCTGAAAGGGTATTCTGGTACTTTCCTTTTTCGTCGAGTTGTTCCCAAATGCTGTGTTTGTAAGGAAGGCCTATCAGTGCTGCGAGGATGGATTTGGTTCGCAGCAGTTCTTTGAGGATAAATGCTGCTTCGTCACTACTCTTTTCAGAAATCCCTTCAAGGAGTCGTTGGTAGGTATTCTCGAAATTGCCGTAATTGGTCAGTTTTGAACTGGAAGCATATTGCTCAAAATAGTTTTTCAAGAAATTGATAAAGGGATTGAAAGGCTTTTTGAGGATCTGGTCTGCCTGACAGGTGTACCAGGCCAGCGGCAGCATGTTGAAAATCCGCTGATGCAGTTCGTGCGTCAGACGGCTTTTTCCTATGCCGGCTTCGCCAAAAATAAAAGCCAGTCCGGCAGTTTTGTTCTCGTAAATTGGCAGAAGTGCCTGCATGAGTTCCTCCAGCTCCTTGTCGCGGTTGATCATTTTTCCGACATATCCGGGGCGGTTGCTGTAATTTTTTCCGACAAGTCGGTAGGTGGGTACGGGCCCTTTGACCCCCTTGTACTGGATATTGCCATAATGCTGAAAGCGGTAGGCGTTGTTTTTTTGTATTTCTTCATCGACCAGGATTTCTCCCCAGTCGGCATAACTGGTAAGGCGGGCACAAAGATTGACCCGGTTGCCCACTGCAGCATACTGGCAGCGCTCAGGACCGCCAATCATTCCGGTATAAGCAGTGCCGAGGGTAAGCCCCATTTTATACTTGAAGGAAATATCCTTTTGAAGGTCTTCGAGTAGCTCGTGGAGCGTCATGGCAAATTCCATAGCCCGCGTCACCTGGTTTTCAAAAATAACCGGAGCGCCAAATATTCCCATGATCATACCCCCTTTGTCTCCGAAGTCTATTTCTTTGAAGTAACCCGAAAAATTGTAAAAGGTATCCATGACGAGGGAAGCAAAGCTGTTGAGCGATTGGTGGTCGTCAAGGCCTTTAAAACTGATGAATACTGTAATGACAGGCCTGAATTCTCCATCCTGACTGTAATCTACGACTTCGTCAGGCAAAAATAATCCGGCGATTTCATCGCTCAGTTTCACCAGGGGTATCGGTTCGGGATGGGGTACTGCGGGTTTGTCATGTACATCGAGTTGAAAACAACCCATGCCGGCTTCCTTGAAACTCAGCCCCGGAACACCGGCTAGTTTTTCGGCCAGGGCAGCATCCAGCATGATCTCCTTTTCAGAAGCTCTTGACTGACAACGGGCGCTCTGGTCTATGGGCAATCCCCGAAAATAATAACCCTTGATTTGCTGTCCTACAATGCCCCATTCGACTTTGCCACAGGACAAAGCAATCTTGATGCTGAGGGGAAACGCCCGGTTTCTGGAAAAGTTTTCGGCAAAAAACTCCCTTACACCAAGGGCAGTTTGCAATAAATAGTACGGAGTATCCGGATCGCTTTCTTCGGCAGGAAAAATAGCAGTAAATGCATCACCTGCGAAATAGGGAATGAACCCTCTCCCCTCGTACACAATAGATACTAGCGGAGCAAAAATATCATTCAATATACCAGTCAGTTCTTCCGCCCCGTGACTCCCCTCTTTCATCATGCTTTCTGTAAGTGGTGTGAACCCGGATATATCTACAAACATCACATAGGCTTCCATACTTCCATAGTGTCTGGAGGCTTTGTATTGTGCTTCGATAAAATCCGGAATGAGGTTTTTCACAGAGGGCGTACTTTGTAGTTTTACCTGTTTAACAATTTACCTGCCTAAAACGACTACTTTCCTGCTTTATTTTTATGAAACATATCCCCTTTTCTTTTCGTCTCAGGAATGACTCTATGGGTGCAAGGTAAGTGGCCATTGGTCTATTAAAATAAAAAATAAGACCAATGGCGATAATCTTTGTATCGCCGAAGAAAAAACCGGATAGATCTTTTCGCCAGGTAACTTTTTTGCCAACGCCGGGTAGTAACAGTTGATCAAATGCACAAGAAAATAAATTTTATGATGCTCCTTTTACGTACGACTTTTGCTTTCATTTCTTTTTTACTTTTCTATCCTCTGTGTGCACAGGCACCCTTGGATTTGAAGAAAAAACAACTCAGTGCTGACAAAATTGCTGCTTCTCCAATCATAGATGGCGTATTGGACGAAGATATCTGGCAGTTGGCTACGCCTGCCGGGGGCTTTGTGCAGAATACTCCCCGACCGGGCGAGGCAGCGAGCAGAGAGTCAATAGTAAAGGTCGTTTATGACGATGCGGCAATCTACATAGCTGCCCTGTTGCAGGAAGCTAGTCCGGACAGCATTCTCCGACAGATGACAGAAAGGGACAAGGATGGCAATTCAGATTGGTTTGGCTTTTTCCTGGATCCTTACCGCGATGGCATCAACGGTTTTTATTTCCTGGTGACTGCTGCGGGTGTACAAATCGATGCCCGGATTACTCCTACTTCCGTGGGGGACAACGGAGATTATTCTGTTGTCAGAGGGGAAGACCGCAACTGGGATGCTGTGTGGGAAAGTGAGGTACAGTTGCGTTCGGATGGCTGGTCTGTAGAAATGCGCATTCCTTATGCGGCTGTTCGCTTTCCAAAGGGGGAGGAACAATTGTGGCATGCTAATTTCGCGCGTTCCGTAAGGCGCCTGGGTGAGGTAAGCTACTGGAATGAAGTGGATCCTCAGAAAAATGGTTTCCTGAACCAGGCCGGATACCTGACGGGAATCAAGGACATCAAACCTCCCCTGCGCCTGCAGGCAACGCCCTTTGTGGCAGTGTATGGAGAACACCATTACGATCGCTACGCAGAAGACCGCGTGACAATGGGCCGCTCGATCAATGGCGGCATGGATGTAAAACTGGGACTCAACGATGCTTTTACCCTGGATATGACCCTAATCCCGGATTTTGGCGAAGCCCAGTCAGACAACCAGGTGTTGAACCTTTCCCCCTTCGAGGTTCAATTTACTGAAAATCGTCAGTTTTTTACCGAAGGTACAGAGTTGTTCAATAAGGGCAATTTGTTTTATTCCAGACGAGTGGGAGGCAAACCGCTTTACTACGATGCAGTATCTGAACAGCTGGCCGATGACGAATACATCGCGGACAATCCACAGCAAACCCGCCTGATAAACGCTACCAAGATATCGGGCCGGACGAAAAAGGGACTGGGAATGGGGTTTTTCAATGCTACGGCAGCGCGTATGGATGCAACCATTCGCAATGCAGAGGGAGAGAGTCGGCTTGTGGAAACCAATCCGCTGACGAATTACAACATATTCGTATTGGATCAAAACCTGAAAAACAACTCTTACGTCAATTTTATCAATACGACCGTCTTGCGGGCAGGAGCAGCCTACGATGCCAATGTGACGGGCATGGGTTTTAACATCAACAACAAGTCAAATACCTATGCTGTTGAGGGCCGGGCAACAGTGTCTCAGTTGTACCATACCGATGAGGTAGAATTAGGACATGCTTATAATTTTGGTTTCCGGAAGTCCAGCGGCAATTTTCAGTTCGGGGTTTTTCACAACCTGGAAAGTGCAACCTATAACCCCAACGACCTGGGAATCCTTTTTGCCAACAACGAATCGCTTTTCGTAGGATGGATGGAATACAGTCGTTACGAACCTTTTGGCGCCTTCAATCGGGGTGGAATAGGAATGGCGCATGCATACGAGCGTTTGCAGGATCCCAGCGTGTTTACAGGTTATGGGATAGACTTGTGGTCCTGGGCGCAAACCAAAGAAATGTGGTCAATCAACCTTTGGTCGTCCTTGAGCCCTACCGGTAAATACGATTATTTCGAACCTCGTACTCCAGGGCGCTACTTCCGCGTCCCTGCAGTGGGCAATGTAGGATTTTTTGTAAGCACAGATAACAGAAAGCGATTCAGGTTGAGTGCCAATGGCAACTTTACCTTTTTTGCTGAAGAGGGCAGGAATGCCATCGGAGTGGAAGTGGCACCGCGTTATCAGGCCAGTGACAAGCTCATCCTGGAATGGAGGCTTTTTAGTGGCATCATGAAGGGCGATGTGGGATTTGTGAACCGGGTGGAGGTAGAGGGAGCACCTTCAGAAATTGTCTTCGGTCGTCGCAACCGGCGGGATGTGACCAATACAGCAACCGTCAATTATGCTTTCAGCAAAAACAGCAGCTTGTCATTCCGCATGCGGCACAACTGGTCGCGTGTAGCGTATTTTAGCTTTGATTACCTACAGGAAGACGGAAGCCTGCTTCCTTCTTTTTATTCGGGCATCCACGATACCAATTTCAATGCTTTTAACATTGACATGATTTACCGTTGGCGTTTTGCTCCGGGTAGTGATTTGTACCTGATCTGGAAGGATGCTATACTTAACTTTGAAGAGCAGTCAATGTGGGATTATTACGACAATGTATCGCGGTTGTTTGACAATCCTCAGACCAACAGTCTTTCGCTAAAGATCATTTATTTTCTGGATTATCGCTCACTCAGCTCCCGTTTGAATTCTTCGAGGAGATCCCATTGACCGGAAAGAGCCAGTTTGGCCTGAGCCGGCCAAGAGGAGGGGTCTGCTTCGCGATAATTTTCACCGGCCATATCCAGGATGCGTTGCAGGTCGGCAATCTCCGCATCGGCGAGGATTTGCCAATTCTGGATGCCTGCTTCCTGCAGGATGCTTTCGAGCTGGGGAGTGATGCCGCCTATGATGCTGAGGTCGTCCGGGTCGGGTTCTTTTCGCTGTGACGCTGAAAAGTGTTCGGGATTTTGAAGCTTTAGCGCCGCCAGTTTCGCCGCTTGTCCGGTCCAATTGTCGGCTTCTATGCGATCCGGTAAAAAGCGGATGGCGCGTGCGAGATCGCGTATCTGGGGTCCATTGAGGGATGCCAGTTGATCGTAAGCATAGATTTTCTGTTCGTAGAGCTTGTTCTGAATAAAGGGACCTATGCCTTCGATCAGGGTAAAGTCGTCCTTTGGGAAGGTATCCGGAACAATTTTTTCGCTGAGGAGTGAGGGATCCGGACTGGTACTCAGCTTGGGTTCTTCAGGTATGACCGGCGCATCCAGGGGTTGTTTGTCCTGTTTGACCGGGGTGCCTGTCTGGGGTTCCAGTCTTTGCAGCCGCTCTTCGAGCCAGTCGATTTTCTTTTTGGAGGCGTTGAAGAGCGTTTTCAATTCTGTCAGTTGTTCGGCGGTACGGTCGGTATTGCTGAGGGTATGTTCCAGGTTTTCATTGTCCTGGTGGAGTTGGAGAATCTGCTGGTGCAGGGACTCTATGGTTTGGGTATAGCTTTTTTCGGAAGCTTTTGCCTTGTCCACCTGGGTTTGCAGTTCCAGAATGCTTTGTTTGCCCCGCTGGTGCTCGGCATCCAGGATTTTGATGGTTTCATCGAGCTCTCTCAGTTGTGCCTTGTGTCGAAGGAGGTCTTCTTCGGTTTTTTTCAGCTGCTCCTCCTGTACCTGGAATTTGCTTTGTAAAGCGTCGGCATTTTTGGTGAAATTAACTACTTTCGCCCGACTGATGAAATAGGCTATGAGGTATCCTACCAGAAAAGCGAGGATGAGAAAGAACCAAATGCCTGCGTCCAGGAGATTCAAAGAATTTTCATTCATAGCAGCAGTTTTTTGAGAGCCCGGGCAAACACCTGCCCCGCGCTTGGAATTTTTGCCTTAAATTAGAAGCCGGGGAATATTCTGACCCGGATTCTGTTACTAAGATAAAGGATTGAACGTTAAATTGTCACAAAAAACAGTCCAATGAAGTTCAGATGTGTTACTGACAGTATTCGCCTGAGGCTGGGTAAATCGGATATCGAAGCTTTTCAAAAGGAGGGTGTGGTTGATACTTCCCTGGATTTTGGCAACCATGTTCGCTTTTGCTATCGCTTGTCCACCGCTGCCATTACTGAACCTGCAGTCGATTTTTCCAATAATTGTCTGACTGTTTTACTGCCCGATCAAATGGCAATCCACTGGGCAGAAAGCGACGAGGAAGTGAGCATCCACTTTCAATACCCTACCGGAGCAGATCGCTCCCTGTCAGTACTGGTAGAAAAAGATTTTCCCTGCAAGCATGGCTCTGAAAAAGAAAACAAGGATACCTTTCACGAATTGATAGACTAAATGGATTGGCAGACGGCGATCAGGGGATTCCGGGCTTATCTGATTCTGGAACGCTCGGTTTCAGCACATACCGTGGATGCCTATATCCGTGATACAAACAAATTGGCTTCTTTTTTTGGCGAAGCCAGAGGCCCCCTGCAGCTCGATCGATCCGATTTTGATGCCCTTCTTGCTTTTTTACACGAAGCGGGGCTGGAGCGCAAATCGCAAGCCAGAATTATTTCAGGAATCAAGGCTTTTTATCGCTACCTTTTACTCGAAGATCTGCTGGAGAAAGATCCTTCCGAACAGTTGGAAAGCCCGCGACTGGAGCGGAAAATTCCCGATGTACTGTCCGTGGAGGAAGTTCGCGACATGCTGGCAGCATTGGATCTGAGTCACCCCCAGGGAACCCGCAATCGGGCCATGCTGGAAGTGCTCTACGCCTGCGGTCTTCGGGTGAGTGAATTGATTGGGTTGAAAATCAATGACTTATTTTTGGAACAGGGCTTTTTGAAGGTAGTGGGAAAGGGCAATAAAGAACGCATTGTACCCATTGGCGAAACGGCCACCAAACACCTCTTGTTTTACCTGGAAACGGACAGGCGCCTGCAGGCCAATGTCGATCCCGATCACGCACACCTGGTTTTTCTCAACCGCCGGGGGCGAAAACTTACCCGGGTTATGGTATTTTTGATGGTGAAAGATGCGGCAAAGGCAGCAGGTATAGCCAAGACGGTAAGTCCGCATACCCTGCGCCATTCTTTTGCCACGCACCTGATCGAGGGCGGCGCAGACCTCAAGGCAGTACAGGACATGCTGGGACACGAGTCCATCCTGACCACTGAGATCTATACCCACCTCGATACGGAGTACCTGCATGCTACGATCATGCAGTTTCATCCCATGAATCGGCGTGAAAACTTGAGAAATCGGCAAAAAAAGGAGGAGGAATGATAACAATTGCTGTTCCGGCAAATTCCATAGAATGGGACAAAGGCCGAGCGCTGCTGCTCGAATATGCTACCTCCCGCGATTTCGACTGTGCTATGGGCAACGTCAAAGAAGAAGCCCGGCAATTGCACCTTCGCTACGGACAACCTGAGGGGATCTTTCTGCTGGCGCAAAAAAATGGAGAAGCTGCGGGATGCGTGGCTTTCCGTCTTTTTGCCGAAGGCGCATGCGAAATGAAACGATTGTACGTAAGACCCTCTTTCCGGGGCATGAATATTGGCAGGCGACTGATTGAAGCCATCATCGACAACAGTCGCAAGGCCGGTTATGAAAAATTATTGCTGGATACCCTGCCCGATATGGCAGAAGCAAAGCACCTGTACGGACAATTTGGCTTTAGCCGCATTGCCGCATACAACAACAACCCGGCAAAGGGTGTGCAGCATTTTGAACTCAAACTCTGATATGTATCCTATGCGTTTTTTGATTTATGGTTTTGGATTGTTGTGGCTGAGCTCTTGCGCCAATATCGTCGCCCCACTGGGAGGACCGAGAGATGAGGTGCCGCCCAAACTGATTGTTTCGGAATCGACTCCCAACCTTCAGACCCGATTCGAAAAACAGCCCATACAACTTACTTTTGACGAGTGGGTCATACTCGACGATGTATTCAACCAGGTGCTTATCTCCCCGCCGCTGGCGAAAAGACCGGATTTTCGCATCAAAAAGAGGGCTGTGATTGTCGAATTTGCCGAAGACGAAGTACTGTTGCCCAATGCTACCTATACGATCAACTTCGGTGATGCGGTAAGAGACCTGACGGAAAAAAATCCGGCAGAAAACCTGAAATTCGTTTTTTCTACGGGAGATCAGATAGACTCCTTGTTTGTCGAAGGTACGATCCGTGAAGTGGCTACCAGGGAACCCATAGAAGATGCGCTCTTCATGCTCTATGCGGATTTGGAGGACTCCATTGTTTACGAAAAAAAACCTTTTTACTTCGCTAAAAGCGACAAAGAAG
>JALQTV010000108.1 GCA_023268675.1 Saprospiraceae bacterium
CCGGAGCATCTACAACAGCCTGAGGGGGAGTTTGAAAAGCAGTAACTTCCAAAGAGTCCAGCTGGGTGCATCCATTGACTGCATCTTTTGCCAGCAGATAATACCTGCCTCCCTTGTCAGCATTTGCAATAGAAAGTCCCAGGGTGTCTCCCTCAAAAATCCATTGGGTCGTTCCGCTGCCTCCGGCAAAAATCAGTGTCTCGGGGCTGAGTGCTACCGCTGTCTGAATGCAATTGATAAAAGTATCTCGGCCTGCATCCAATTGTGGCAGACGGGTATCGCTTCCTACCGTCAAAATGGTTGCAGTTTTACAGGAATTATCCAAATTTTCAACTTCCAGATGGTAGGCTCCCGGCTGGGTGACAGCCAGTGCTTCCGCATTCGCCAATATTTCCATGGCTTCATTTCTCCAGGTAACTGCCAGTGGAGCATTGTTTGCAATAGCCACAGGTGGCTCAAGGACTACCACGTTGCGTTCGCAGGTGAGCAAACCGGGCTCGATAGCGCTGATTTCAGGGGCTATTTTATCTTCAGCAATGGCTACTTCAGCAGTATGAATGCAGCCGGTTCGATCCAACACAGCTTCTACACGATACGTTCCGGGGGCCTGGACTTCCCTCGCGCTCCCGGGGAGACAATCCTGAACATTTCCATCCGGATTCGTGACACACCACTGGAAACTCGCTCCTCCGTTCAGGGCAGAAGCAGTCAGTACAACGCTGGTATCAGCACAGGTCAGCGTATCGGGTAAAAGGGAGGCCAGAAGCGGTTTTTCTAAATCTTCCACAAGTACTACGGTGGCCTGATCAAAACAGCCGTTTGCCTGATCGCGTACAAGTAAGGTATAAGTTTCCGGCATCTCTGCCAACAAAACAGGTGTAGTGGCCGGCAGGGTATCCGTACCCCTGACCCAGGTGTATTCTATTCGGGAGGAAAAAGAAGATGCCGTACCATCTAGATTGACAATGCTGCGATTGCAGGTAAGTGTTTCAGGGCTTGCCAAAACGGCTTGGGGCCTGATGGTGTCTATGTTGACCCTCACCGAATCCATCGCACGACAACCATTTTGTAAATTCAGGGCTTTCAGATAATATTGTCCGGGTTTGTTCACTCCGGTAAGTCGAACTGCATTGGATAATATAACTCCCTCCGAATCTTGCCACTGATAAGTGTATCGACCATCTGTCGGATTGAGGGAGCTTCCTAATTCAGTTTCCTTAAATGTACAAGAAAGAAGTTTGCCCGGACCTGCATCCACCGCTGGACTGGTGAAATCAGTCACTACTTTATAGTCCAATACTGTCTGGAGACCATTGGCACTTCGCGCAATAAGTCGGTAAGTTCCGGGTTGATTGGCAGTAGCCTGTAAACTTTGTCCTCCGTCAATTATCAGACCATCTGCAGTAGTCCATTCATAGGTGCAATCCACACAAGGATAACACAAAGATGCGCTCAGCAACACACTGGCACGTGCACAAGTCAGCGTATCAGGCTCGATAGCTGTCAGGCAGGGTGCACAATCCGATTCCCGGATATTTATACTGTCCCGGGTGAAACAGCCATTGTCCCGATCTGTTACCGATACAAAATAATCGCCAATTTGATTGGCCTGAATTTCAACAGCATTAATCGGAGAAATAATCCCCGATCCTTCCCACTGATAGGTATAATGCTCTTCTACCCCGACAACATTTACAGAGAGCGCAAAAGTATCTCTGTAACAAGGTTTGTCCTCAGTATTGAAACTGAACTGGGGCAGTTCTTTGTTTTCTGCTACTTGCACCAAATCAATCGAAGTACAGCCATTGCGCGAGTTGAAAGCTTCAAAAGTATAGCCGCCGGGGCTGCTTGCCGAAGCCATCATGGTACGTGCAAGGGTATCCCCACTCAAGCTGGTCCAAAGGTAGGTAATCGTTGCTCCTGTTTCTGATTTCCTGGCATCCAATAAGACTGAAGTAACTGTACAAGTAAGGGTGTCCGGGGTTTCCAATTGCACCCGTGGAAGAGTTTTGTCTTCTGCAACGGTAACTTCCAAAGTGTCAGCATATCCAAAAACAGGATTGCTTGCTATCAACCGGTACACGCCACCACAGGCCACAGCGACTGTGAGTTGGTCCGAGGGTCCCGAAAAACAGTTTGCCTGCACGCCAGTCCACTGAAAGGTATAATTTGCATCAGAGGGGGTAACCGAAGCGACCAGCGTCACCAGAGGATTGTCGCAAGTGACACTCGCAGGAACTGAATCAAGCTTGAGCACCGGAACACAGTTTTCCAGAACGGTTACACTGGCTGTATCGGTGCAATTCAAGGCGGTATTGGTCATCACCAAGGTATAATGTCCCTGCTCATTCACCACCGGTTGCAGAGAATTCAAAGCCACTGGCGCCCCATCTTTGTACCATGAAAAAGTATCTCCCCTGCTTGCACTTGCATCCAGTAACAGATCACCACTCTGACAAGAAATAGAAAGGGTATCCGGCAGCAATGCCAATGGCACGGCAGTGTCACGGGTGACCATCACAGTGTCGGAAGCTATACAACCATTGTCCGCATTCAAAACAGTCAACAGGTACAAACCCGCACAATCAACCTTCACCTGTTGGGATCCTCCCTTGTCCAAAATACAGGGACCATCCCAAAAATACTCCAGAAAAGCGCCCTGATCCGAAAGACTGCCGTCCAGCGTAGGCGTTCGCTCTGAACAGGTTATTATCTGGTCAGGACCGGCCTCCGCACGAGGAACGGAAAAGTCCCCGATTACATGAGCAAAAGAAGTATCTGTACAGCCATTGTCCTTGTCTTCTACGATCAACCCATAAATTCCCGGGGTGTCAATTTGTGTAAAAGCCAGATCTGTGGCTCCGTTCAATTGGCCCTCGGCACTGATCCAACGATATACAATATCCGGACCGGTACTGCTGCCCTCCCCTCCTACTCTCACTTCCGAAGTCTTGCAATTTAGCACCTGATCGGCTCCTGCATCCGATACCGGTTTTTGAACATCTATGTCAACCCTGACAGAATCAACAGCTCTGCAACGGTTGTTTTCATTGAGTACTTCCAACCAATACCAGCCCCCCGCATTTGTCTCAATTTTTGCCGTCAGGCCAAGGACGGTATTGCCGTTTGACCAGGTATAAGCTATGCTATCGCCCGCAGTAGAAGCCGATCCGTCGAGGCTTACCAGAGGACGGGCACAGGTAATGGTTTCAGCAACTCCTGCCTCGGCAATAGGCAGGATCGTATCAGATTCGACCGATACCGTCCGGGCTGTCACACAGCCATTTCCTTCATTGCGGAGGCTTAATTCATAAGTTCCCTCACAGGTAACCTTGATATTATTGATATTTGAATCGCCCTTGATGCAAGGACCCGACCAGTTATAAGAAACAAGCGGCTCAGAAGCAACAATAAGAGCTTGCAATTCGATTTCAGGAACTCCACAATTCAATACCTCCGGCCTGGAGATAAAAAACTCAGGAGTCATGGTATCCTTTAAAACTTCTATGGATGCTCCCGCTTCGCAAAAAGTAAAGGTATCAATTACTGTCAGGGTGTACGTACCCGCCTCAGTGACTGGCAGGGAGGACTGCTCCAGCGTACCCGAAAAAGCTCCATTGGACGCAGTCCACAAATACACAATATCTCCGTTGTAAGTGGATGGAGAGGGATCAAGTGTCTGGACAGGAACGTTACAAGTGATCGGATTCACCGGTGCTATGCCGGCAGTAATGGCATTGATGGTGTCTTTTAAAGTAAAAGCCAGGGTGTCCCGGCAACTATTGGAAATGTACGTTAATTCGAGAAGGTAATCCCCTGGAAGGTCTGCCTCCGGGGTCAGGGTGTTGCTCCCACTTGTGATCCGACCATCTGTCAACCAGCGGAAAGAATAATCAGGCCCTGCTGATACAAACCCAGCATCCAGTACCACCGAGCGCTGCCGACAATTGAGCCAGTAATCAGCAGCAAAATCGTAAACAGGCACCAGCGTGTCTATCAATACCTCCACCTGATCCGTCCCCACACATCCGTTGGTGTTGTTGGTTACACTTAATTGATACCACCCTGGTTGATCTGTGGACGCAGCCAAGGTAGCGGCATCCAGGATGCTTGCATTGTTGGAACTTGTCCAATTGTAGCGATATTGTGAACCCAGGTCGGAACCCGTACCATCCAATTCCACCCGCTTGATGCCACAAGTCAGGGTCTGGCTTTCTCCCGCCTCAGCCAGGGGCCTGATGGTATCTATCGCCACTTCAACGGTGTCTTTTGCGAGACAGCCATTTTGGGTGTTCTGTACCTGCAAAACAAAAGTACCCGCTTGATTTACAGTGAATAACCGATCAAAATTGTCCTGTATGTTACTGACTTCCGGGCTGGTCCATTCATACACCATGTTGCTTCCGGTGGAAGTGTTGGTGGTACCTAAAACCCCTTCGGGATTGTAACAATTCAAAGTCTGATCCGCACCCGCGTCTGCTATGGGAGAGGCGAAATCTGCGGTTATACCAAGATAACTCGTATCTGCACAGGTTTGACCGCTTTCTTCTTGGGATATGCGCAAACCGTAAGTACCGGCACTACTGACCCGGAGTTGGGCCGTTTTTTCCGGAAGGATTGCTCCAGCACTGAACCACTCATAACTTAACACCCCATTCCCTGAAGAAATACTCCCATCCAACAAGACTTCCGGATTGTAACAATTGAGTTCTGTATCCCCCGAAATAGCTGCTACCGGGTTTAATACCCGAAGGTTCACCGTGACAATGCTATCGCAATTGGCAGCTGAAGGCAACACCACCTGATAGGTTCCCTCTCTGTTGAAAGTACTGTTGCCTACCGTAACCGATTCGCCAAAACAGATGGTCCTGTCCAGGGTATCAAATACCGGTTCAATGACGTCCAAATAAAGGTGTACCACGCTGTCGCAGCCTATCCTGGTTTGCAAAAATTCAACATAATACCCGGGGGCATCATACAAACGCGTCCCCACTCTGACCGACTCTCCGCGGCAGATCGTCTGACGAAGGGTATCTTCTACGTGAGGGAACACAGCCAGACTGACAGCCACCAGACTGTCACAGCCGGCCTGGTTGCTCAACCTCACCAGGTAGTCTCCTGAAACGGTGAAGGTACTGTCCCCTACGATGTATGTTTCTCCTACACAAATTTCAGGATATACCTCCGTCAACGGAGATTCCGAGGTAATGTTAACCGTGATACAAGCTCCCGCATCTGTCAATTCTCCGCAAAACAAAGGCATCAGGCCCTCCAGATTGCCCCTAAGACCATCCATGGTCCAGAAGCCATCCGTCGCCGGAAAGTTGCCCCTTTCTCCCTTTTGATAGGACAAGCCACAAATGGTATACTGTCCGGGAGGAAGACCCCTCAAATCAGGATCGTCTTGAAAATCAACTAATAACCCGAAGTTGGCAATGGCATAGGTATAATCATACTTGGAGGTATCCGGTCCTTTGGTGCGGTAATAGGGTTCCAAAGATAAGTCCAGCGCAGGGTCTGCCTGGCAAAAACTCAGATCCGGGCCGGTAAGCTGTCCGGCCTTGGCATAACAACAATCCTGACCCGTTTCATCGCACATGACCAGGCGAAAATCAAAAAGTCTCCCGGGGATTTCATTGGCATCGGGATCCTTCAAAATCAACTTCCAGGTACCATTGACCGGACCTGAATTGAAATCTTCCAAGCTCCCCTGGTATGGGTAGTAAGAACCGACATAAGTAAAACCCGAACCGGGATCTGCCGGCTGGGCATTGTCCCAGCGGGCTACGAAAGGACTGTCGGGCATAGCTACCACTGCATCGGGAACAAAACTAATGTCCCAAACCGTCAAAAGTGAAGGGTCAGGATTTGCCGCAGGGCCAATCAATTGTATGCGTGTACCGTCCGGAGACTCCAAAAAAAATTCCAGTGCCTTCACGGTGTTGTGGACAAAGAACAATTCTACCCCACAAACTCCCTGGTCGGGGCTAGCCAGGTTGTCGTTGAGAAAGCCCTCGATGTCAATTTCGAAAATAAACGAATCCTGAGGGGTCAATGCAACAGGTTCCTCCAAACCACAGTACTGTCCCATGGCAGGGAGGAACCCAAACAACAATAACAGGAAGCTAAACGTATACTTCATTTCTTTTCTCCGGGGCAATAGTTTTTGGGAACTATGCCATTTCTCCTGGTAACTGAGCAATAACAATCATGTAACGCACATTCGACTCACAAATTTTACCTCGATGCCTCTATCAGTGAATTAACAACTTTCTTACCAAACTTTGACCGGCATGGGTACAGGTTAGCAGATATGATCCCGGCGCCAGGCCCTCATAATTGAGGTCAAACTGCTCGGCACGAGCCCCAAGCGTCAAAACTTTTCTACTAAGGTGCTTGCCTCCCATATCATACAAATCTACCCATACAGCTCCCCTCACTCCCGGCAAATTCAGTTTCAGGGAGAAATTGCCCTGATTCGGGTTGGGGAAAATGTCTGCAGACCAATTTTCTGCCAGTTCCCACAAAGATGTAAACTGCAAAGATAATTCAAGTGTCGCTGTATCACTTCCACAGTAGTTGCTTGTCACCAACTGCACTTTATAATCTCCTGCTGCAGCATAGGTATGGAAAGGAGTTTCCAGAGAACTGGTCTTTCCATCTCCAAAGTCCCAGAAATAGCTCAGCCCACCCCCGGAAGAATTACTGATAAAAGCGATATTTTGTCCGGACTGGTTCATCTTAATGGCCGCAGTGGGCTCAGTCAATACATGAATGCGGTTTTTTTCGATTACATTGTCCACTCCCCAAGGGTTTCTAACCCCCAACGCTACGTCATAAGTTCCCGGTTTGGTGTAAGTGACAACAGGGTTCTGGCTGTAGCTGGTATCCGGACTTCCACCCGGAAACAACCAGGACCAGGAAGTAGGTTCTCCCGCTGAAGCATCCCGAAATTCCACCGTACCTTCATTGCAAAGGGTATCCCGAGAAATTTCCATAGCAACCGATGGTGCCACCCCGGCCAGAAACAGAGTGTCTGTGGACTGTACCGTTCCACAAATATTCGACAGGGTAAGCGTAATAGGATAGCTTCCAGGAGCGGTATATCGGTGAACGGGAGCAGCATCCAGCGTATCGACGGTTCCGTCGCCAAAATCCCAGCGCAGTTGATCACCAGGAGCCGGTGTGCTGGAAAAACGAACTTCAGGCAAGGCCAGATTATAGGTAAAACCTGAATCAGGCATCGCACTGATGCGGATAAAGCTATCTCGCATCAGCACACTCACCCCTGCATCGTTGACTACTTCCAGTCTGACCGGGAAAATTCCTGACTCCGGATAAGTGACCACAGGATTTTCCTCTACAGAGGTATCCACTTGCGCTCCGGGAAACTCCCAACGGTAGCTCGCACCAAAAGCTTGAGATTCATTGACAAAGGAAACAGTAGCAGGCAGGCAGGCCTCGGTGATCGAGGAACTGAATTCCGCCTGAGGCGCTGCAATCAGCATCAACAAAGTGGTATCGGTGAGCGTCCCGCAAGAATTTTTTGCCGACAGGCGTACCTCATACCAACCACTGGTATCGTACACATGTACCGGATTGGCCAGTTCACTGGAATCGCCGTCTCCAAATTCCCACAAAAATGCTACGTCCAAATTGGCACTTGCTTCAAAGCGAACTTCCAATGCCGCAGTATCTACGTCCATGGCTATTCCGGTAGCCAGTTTTTCAGAGACGTGGATCAGGTCTTCCATCAAAAGAGAGTCCTCGCCATAGAGATTTTGGACAATCAGCCATACATCATAAACACCCGGCGTTTCGTAAGTTACTTCCGGCTCCGCCAAAAAAGATACAGCAGGATTCCCTCCTTCAAAAATCCATTTTCTGCTACCGGGGTCGGGAGGCGTTTGGTCAGCAAAGCGGACGGTATAAAGCTCACAGGTATCCACCAGCGTATGGGAAAAGACAGCTGTGGGGGCTATCTGCTCGAAGCAGGCACTCAAACAACGCGTGGATGTGATCATGTTGTAATTGACAGCAAGGACTGACAACTCAGACCACTCATTGGAAGTATTCACACGCGGAGCCATAATGGTAGGGGATTCGGCACGGTCATGGCTGGCGCCAAAATTATGGCCGATCTCATGAGCCTGAAGCACCCGCAATTTTTGAGCATCCGTAAAAAAGTCAGATAAAACATTGTAGCGATAAGCCGAACAAATTTCCCGAATCCAGGCCAAACCCACAATAGAATCTGTAAAAAGACGGTCTGTCCACAAAGAAGCTATGTCATAAGAAGCCGTAAACCCTCCGGAATTGCCCCATTTGGTGAAATCATCAAGGACGGTTTGAGCATCAGAATCATCCGTCCAGGGATCTGCTTCCGCTTCATCAGCAACAAAAATTTCACTTACCTGAAAAGTCAGCGTGCGATTGAAATCATCTGTATAATTGGATTGGACCATGTTCAACACGCTAAACAGCTGTCGCTCCACTTCGTATAAGTCTTCGTACTGGGCATACATGCTGTAATCAGCTGCCAGCGCCATTTCAACGGTACTACAAGCCAGCGATTCGCTGCCGAGGCTTGCAGTCGGAATTTCTTCACCGGGGTCCTGATCCTGTACATGACCACAAACACCGGGTAAATCTGCCGTCTTACTTCCCGCAGACAACAGGTGGTGGGTTTGCGGAACAGCAGCCAGGAAACGGTTCATGGGCTGGATGTACCAGGTCTCTCCCTCGTATTCAAAAAAGCCGTAAATGTAGTTTTTATCGAGGGTGAAATAAGCTCTG
>JALQTV010000109.1 GCA_023268675.1 Saprospiraceae bacterium
TTCTTTGGTGGAACATCACTTCTGATTTTGGTGGCTGTTGTTTTGGAGACACTTCAGCAAATCGAGAGTTATCTGCTTATGCGTAAATACGATGGATTAGTAAAGTCTGGTCGTATTCAGGGTAGAAGTAGAGTTGAAGGAATTGGAGCAGGTCTGTGATGAAGTTTTCTATATTGCTTGATATAATTTAATCAATAATGAGGGACCGTGTTCATTCACTGTTCCTCATTGTTGTAACATATAGTATGATCATTTATAAAACGGCAGAGGAGATAGAGTTGATTCGGAAGAGCTGTTTGCTGGTCTCCAAAGTGCACGAGACCATAGCTGGTGTGCTCAAACCTGGAATTACGGCTGCTCAGATAGACAAACTAGCCGAGGAAGTAATCCTCGACCATGGGGCAGTACCCGGGTTCAAGGGCTATGGTGGTTTTCCGGCAACACTTTGTGTTTCTGTGAATGAGGAAGTCGTTCATGGAATCCCAAGTGATAAGAGAGTTTTTGCCGAGGGTGATATTGTTTCTATTGATTGCGGCTCTATTTTGAATGGTTTCTATGGCGATTCTGCTTATACCTTTGCTATTGGTGAAATCCCGGAACGAACCATGGAATTGCTGGAAGTCACTAAAACTTCTTTGTATTTGGGAATACAACAGGTAGTAGAGGGAAACAGAATCGGAGACATTGGGCATGCTATTCAGGAATATACCGAAAAAAGACACGGCTTTGGTGTGGTGCGCGATTTGGTGGGCCATGGTGTTGGAAGGTCTTTGCACGAGGATCCTCAAGTACCTAATTATGGTAAACAGGGGCGAGGTGCAAAACTCAAAGAAGGGCTAGTGATAGCGATTGAGCCTATGATTAACCAAGGGAAAAAGGATGTTGTCACAGGTAGCGATGGCTGGACAATTTCTACCAGGGATAGATCTATTTCAGCACACTACGAACACACAGTAGCTATTAACGGTGGCGTAGCTGATATTTTATCTTCCTTTGATGGCATAGAATCTGCTGTTGCGAAAAATGATTGGTTGCCTGATGTTAAAGCCAGAGTCCTCAATTAATCTCCAAGCTTAAGTTTGGGGGAGTGAACTAATGGTTTTTTTGAAAAAATTGCGCGATAATTTGTTTTATTTGTTATCTTTGCACTCCGAATTTTAGTATATGTCGAAGAAAAACTTGATCAAACAGGACGGAATTGTGGTAGAATCATTGTCAAATGCTATGTTCAAAGTGCGTCTGGAGAATGGTCATGAAATTAATGCCACTATTTCGGGTAAGATGCGGATGAATTATATCAGAATTTTGCCTGGCGATAAAGTTTCCGTTGAGATGTCGCCCTATGATTTAACGAAAGGGCGGATTACTTACCGGTACAAATAATTAATTTAGTTTGAATTTAATTTGTTATTGAAATAGCTTACAAAAACTTATTGCAATGAAAGTCAGACCATCGGTGAAAAAGCGTTCAGCAGATTGCAAGATCGTTCGCAGGAAGGGAAGAGTGTATATCATCAACAAGAAGAATCCAAAGTTCAAACAACGTCAGGGTTAATCCCTCTGTTTGCATTAACATACTTTAGCGTTTAAAAAATATTTTCAAATTCTTTTTTATGGCACGTATTGTAGGTGTTGATTTACCAAGGAACAAAAGAGGTGCGATAAGCCTGACCTATATTTATGGAATTGGCCGAAGCAGAGCAAGTGAAATATTGGCGCAAGCCGGTATCGATGAAAACATCAAAGTGGAGGATTGGTCTGATGACAATGTCAGGGAGATCACCAGTATCATTACTAATGAATACAAGGTAGAGGGTGAACTCAGATCCGAGGTACAAATGAATATCAAGCGTTTAATGGACATCGCTTGTTACAGAGGATTGCGACACCGTAAGGGTTTGCCACTTCGTGGGCAAAGAACCCAAACCAATGCTCGTACGCGTAAAGGTAAGCGTAAGACCGTTGCCAATAAGAAGAAAGTAACCAAGTAATCATAATTGAACAAGGATCATTAATTATAGCAGGAAATGGCAAAAGCAAAAAAAGTTAAAAAGCGCAAAGTTAAAGTTGATATAGAGGGTACGGTTTATATCCAGGCAAGCTTTAACAATATTATTGTTTCCCTGTGTAACAAAAAAGGGGATGTGATATCCTGGTCTTCTGCAGGTAAAGCGGGTTTCCGAGGTTCTAAAAAGAATACTCCTTATGCTGCTCAGGTTGCGGCTGCAGATGCTGCAAAGACTGCTTTTGATGCAGGTATGCGCACAGCAGAGGTTTTTGTGAAAGGTCCGGGTGCAGGTCGTGAAGCAGCTATTCGCGCAATCGACGTGGCTGGCATCAAGGTTTCACGTATCAAAGATATCACACCGGTACCTCACAACGGATGCCGTCCTCCCAAAAGGAGAAGAGTATAACCCTTTTTTTACTGAAAAATTTCTGAAGAAGTAACTACTATGGCAAGATATACTGGGCCTAAAACTAAAAAATCAAGAGCGTTCGGCGAATCTATTTTCGGATTCGATAAGTCTTTCGAAAAGCGCAAATATCCTCCCGGACAACACGGGAACTCTCGTAGAAGAAAACAAAGATCTGATTATGCACTTCAGCTTACTGAAAAGCAGAAGGCCAAATATACCTACGGTGTGTTGGAGCGCCAGTTCCGTAACCTTTTTGACAAGGCTAACAGGACGAAAGGAGTTACTGGTGAAGTATTACTTCAACTTTTAGAGGCGAGATTGGACAATACCGTTTTTCGTCTTGGTCTTGCTCCCACTCGTAGAGCTGCGCGTCAATTGGTTACGCACAAGCATATCACAGTAAATGGTATTATCACCAATATTCCTTCTGCTTCTTTGAAGCCAGGTGATGTTGTTGAAGTACGTGGTAAATCTCGTAATTTGGAGGTGATCAACAACTCGGTAGGTGGTAGTGATGTTCGAAAGTTTGCTTGGTTGGAGTTCAACCCCGACAAAGTGCAAGGTATTTTCTTGAATTATCCTCAAAGGGATCAAATTCCGGAGAAAATTAACGAACAGCTGATCGTCGAATTGTATTCTAAATAAGATATATTTTAGGATGCCCGGTTTTGCCGGGCTTCCGCTATTTTGGGTCCATCGTGACTTTTTTCTATTTCTCCTCAAAGTATCTATCCAAATATGAGTATACTAAATTTCCAGAAGCCAGATAAAATTGTAATGCAAAAGGCCAATGACTTCGAAGGCCTTTTCGAATTTAAACCACTGGAACCCGGTTTCGGCCAGACTATTGGTAACTCCCTTCGGAGGATACTTATTTCTTCTTTGGAGGGTTATGCTATTTCTGCAGTCAGGATTGCAGGTGTCGAACACGAATTTGCTACCATCAGGGGAGTCGTGGAGGATGTGATTGAAATTATTCTCAACCTAAAGCAGGTACGTCTCAAACAGTTGATCAACGACGATGACATCAACAACGAAAAGATATACTTGACCATCAGTGGTAAAGAGGAATTCAGAGCAGGGGATATCGAAGAACATACCAATGTGTTCAAAATCATGAACCCCGATTTGTTGATCTGTACCATGGAGCCTTTTGTCAATCTCGAAATTGAATTGACCGTTACGAAAGGTCGCGGTTATGTGCCGGCCGATGAAAATCTTCCAAAGGATGCTCCAATTGGCGTTATCCCTGTGGATGCTATTTATACTCCTATTAAGAATGTTGCCTATCGCGTAGAAAATACCCGTGTTGGCCAGCGTACGGATTATGAAAAATTGAGCATCGAAGTTAAAACAGATGGAACGATTCACCCGGAAGAGGCTATCAAAGAGGCTTCTCGTATCCTGATTCAACACCTTATGTTGATCACAGATGAGAACATTACCTTTGATGATGATTCAGCAAGGGAGGACAATATTGTGGATGAGCATATTTTGCACATGCGCAAGTTGTTGAAGACTTCTTTGGAGGATCTGGATTTGTCTGTTCGCGCTTACAACTGTCTGAAAGCTGCAAAAATCAATTCCTTGTCCGAATTGGTGAGATACGACACTCACGAGTTGCTTAAGTTCCGTAACTTTGGTAAAAAGTCCTTGGTTGAGATTGAAGAACTACTCCAAGACAAAGGACTTACTTTTGGCATGGACTTGTCAAAATATAAGTTGGAAGAAGAATAATGAAGGGCTCCGGCGTCTTTTATGCGTCGGATTTTTTTTAATGCAGTTACCTGCCCGGAAGAGAGACGATGCCCTTTTCCTCAATATCTCCCGGACAGTGTGTTGCGAAGTCAATAGCTAAATTATGCGTCACGGAAAAAAGTTTAACCACCTGGGCCGTAAATCCGCCCACAGAAAGGCCTTGTTGCACAACCTGGCCAATGCGCTGATTACGCACAAGCGTATCACCACTACTCTGGCTAAGGCCAAAGCTTTGCGTATTTTTGTTGAACCTTTGGTTACCAAAGCAAAAAACAATACTACTCACTCAAGAAGGGTAGTGTTTAGTTACTTGCAAAACAAAGATGCCATTCAGGAGCTTTTCGGGCCTATCGCGGAAAAAGTCGGTGACAGACCAGGAGGTTATGTGAGAGTCATTCGTACCGGATTCCGTAAGGGAGACAGTGCTGAAATGGCAATGATCGAGTTCGTAGATTTCAATGATGTTTACACAGGTGGTGCTCCACAGGATGGTGGCAGCCAGAGCAGACGTCGCAGAAGAAAAAAATCCGGCACTTCAGCGCAGGAAGTTACCTCTCAGACCGAAGTCATCGCAGAGGAAGTAACTACTGATGACGATGATGCTGTAGAGGAGGAGAAATAATGAATCTTCTTTGTTAGGATAAAATTATAGGGCTGAAATGTTTTTACATTCCAGCCCTTTTTTTTGATATCGAAATCCCTTATGAAAGTATTAGACCTTTCCCGCCGTTTTGAAAATAATATGCCTGTTTTTCCGGGTGCTCTGGAGGTATCCATAGAACCTTTAAGCAGGGTAGCTGAACAGGGATACCATGTAAACAAAGTTGTGTTTAATTCTCATACTGGTACTCATGTGGATGCTCCCTTTCACATGAAGGCCGATGGAAACACGCTTGACCAACTACCGGCAGCACATTTTTTGGGCGAAGCCTTGTGCATCACTCTCGAGAATCCTCCCGGTTCTTTTATTACCCTTAAGCACTTGGAACCTTTTGCTGAAGCTATTGCTAAGGTCGACTTTGTAATCTTTTATACGGGCTGGCAAAAGTTTTGGGGAACAGATGCTTACGTGGAAGGCTTTCCCTGTCTGAACAAGGAGGCTGTCGAATGGCTGTGTTCTTTTAATTTAAAAGGCATTGGTCTCGATACGATCTCCGTAGATCCAATGGATGCCGAGGTTTATACAGTGCATCATACTTTGTTTGCAAAGAATATGATCATTGTTGAAAACCTATGCAATTTGGATCGTTTGGAGGAAAATACTTTTCTTTTTTCGGCATTGCCCCTCAATATTACAGGAGGAGATGGCTGTCCCGTGCGTGCAGTTGCCATTTTCCCTTAAAGTGGGGTAGATATTGCCTCCCAAAAGGCGTTTAAAAAATACCTTTGTACTATATTTGCAACGATTTTAAAAAGGAATACATGAAAGAAAACATTGGAAAACCTGCGCTTCTTCTTTTGGAAGACGGAACCTTGTTCAGAGGGCATGCTGCCGGCAAAATCGGAACAACCGGTGGAGAAATTTGCTTCAACACAGGCATGACAGGTTATCAGGAAATTTTTACTGATCCGTCTTATTACGGACAGCTGATGGTGATGACCAATGTTCATATAGGAAATTACGGGATTAAAAACAATGAGACAGAGTCCGGTAACATAAAAATTGCAGGCCTGATTTGTAGAAATTACAATGTTCCTTATTCCCGACAGCTGGCAGATCACTCTATCCAGGATTATTTTGAAGAGCAATCTCTGGTTGGGATTTGTGATATCGATACACGTGCCCTGGTAAGACACATCCGCAGTAAAGGTGCCATGAATGCTGTGATTTCATCTGAGATTACAGACCTGGACGAACTTAAAGCTAAGTTGGCTGAAGTTCCCCAAATGTCCGGATTGGAATTGGCTTCCCGCGTTTCCACCGATAAACCTTATTTTTTCGGAGATGAGAATGCACCGCTTCGACTGGCTGTTATGGACTATGGGGTAAAAAACAATATCCTGAATTGCTTTGCTGAACGGGGGTGTTATATCCAGGTATTTCCAGCCAAGACGCCTTTCTCCGAAGTCAAACTGTGGAATCCTCACGGATTTTTCCTTTCCAATGGCCCTGGTGACCCGGCAAGTATGGATTATGCAGTAAGTTTTGCAAAAGAGGTAATTGCAGAGAATGCACCGCTTTTTGGCATTTGCCTTGGACACCAGCTGCTGGCATTATCGGTTGAAATTCCTACTTATAAAATGCACCACGGACACAGGGGGCTGAATCATCCGGTAAAAAACCTGCAGACGGGAAGAAGTGAAATTACAAGTCAAAATCATGGTTTCGGAGTGGATGCCGGAGCGATCGAGGCCAATACGGACAGGGTAGAAATAACCCACATAAACCTCAACGATCATACTATTGAAGGGATAAAGGTCAAAAATAAAAATGCTTTCTCGGTACAATACCACCCGGAAGCATCTCCCGGACCACATGATGCCCGCTATCTGTTCGACCAGTTTGTGGAACTCATGCAGCGCAATTAATGAATGGTTAAAAAGCCCTTTGCCAATATAACCGAAGTGTTTCTCCAAAATTTGTAAAGCAACAAACAAACAAGCAAATGAGCGCAATTATTGACATTAGATCACGAGAAATCCTGGATTCCAGGGGCAATCCTACCGTTGAAGTCGAAGTATTGACCGAAGACGGATACTTTGGAAGAGCGGCAGTTCCTTCGGGCGCATCTACCGGAAAATATGAAGCAGTAGAACTTCGTGACGGTGACAAAGATCGTTATCTGGGTAAGGGGGTGCTAAACGCTTGTAATCACATAGAGGAAGTTATAAAGGACGAAATTATCGGACTGGATGTTTTCGACCAGGTTTTCATTGACCAGACCATGATCGAGCTGGATGGTACGCCCAATAAGTCTAAATTGGGTGCCAACGCTATTCTGGGGGTTTCACTGGCTGTTGCCAAGGCGGCTGCCGAAGCTGCGGGCTTGCCTCTTTACCGTTATCTGGGAGGCGTAAATGCTCATGTGTTGCCTGTTCCAATGATGAACATCCTGAATGGCGGTTCTCATGCGGACAATAGCATTGATTTTCAAGAGTTTATGATCATGCCAGTCGGTGCAGAGACTTTCTCCAGAGGACTGCGCATGGGAGTTGAAATTTTTCACCACTTGAAGGCAGTGTTGAAGAAGAAAGGCTATTCTACGAATGTAGGTGATGAGGGAGGATTTGCTCCCAATCTCAAGTCGAATGTTGAGGCAGTAGAAACTGTTCTGATGGCCATCGAGGCGGCAGGCTACAAGCCGGGCGAAGAGGTGGTAATTGCAATGGACGCGGCTTCTTCGGAATTCTATCTGGAGGATGAAGGGGTTTACCACTTCCATAAATCTTCCGGGGATAAACTTTCTTCAGCAGATATGGTGAGCTTTTGGAAAGAGTGGTGCGACAAATATCCCATCATGTCTATCGAAGATGGTTTGCACGAGGATGACTGGAATGGCTGGGTTGAACTTACTAAAACGCTGGGCGACCGGGTACAACTGGTAGGGGATGATTTGTTCGTTACGAATACAACCCGATTGGCAGAAGGTATTGAAAAAGGAGCAGCGAACTCTATCTTGATTAAAGTGAATCAAATTGGTTCTTTGACTGAAACAATCAACACAGTATCTATGGCAACGCGCAATAGTTATACCAACGTGATGAGCCATAGGTCCGGAGAGACAGAAGACACGACTATTGCCGACTTGGCTGTGGCTTTGAATACTGGCCAGATTAAAACCGGTTCTGCTTCCCGTTCAGACAGGATCGCGAAATACAACCAGTTGTTGCGCATAGAGGAAGAATTGGCAGATACTGCTGTGTATCCTGGTACTGATTTGTTCGGATAAGGAATATAATTGGCTCCCTGCGGGTATTTTTGGTTATCTTGCCTAGGGTTTGATTGTTGATAAAATTACCTGGAAATGGCTAATAACAGGAATCCGCCAAAGACTTTACTTGATGAGCTGCCGGCACCACTGAAAAACAGGTACATTGTCTCTCTGATTGTTTTCTTGATCTGGATGACTTTCATTGATACCCACAATTTTTTCGTTCAGTGGCGCTTGCAGCAAACGGTCGACAAGCTTCAAGAAGACATGGAGTCCTACCGCGGGAAAGTCAAAGATGCAGAACTGTCCAGGTATGATATGGAAATCAACCGGGAAAAATTTGCCAGGGAAAAATATTACATGAAAAAATCCAATGAAGATGTATTCATTGTGATTAAAGATGGGGAACAAGACGATTAATGTTATATCCATAAAACAAAAACTTTTATTATGTCCGTTTTGGTAAACAAAGACTCGAGAATAATAGTACAGGGCTTTACAGGGAAGGAGGGTACCTTCCATGCAGAGCAAATGATCGAATACGGAACTAATGTGGTCGGAGGGGTTACTCCGGGCAAGGGTGGTGAATCACACCTGGGACTGCCTGTGATGAATACCGTTGCTGATGCTGTAGAAAAACTGGGAGCTGATACTTCCGTTATTTTCGTTCCGCCGGCATTTGCAGCAGATGCCATTATGGAGGCTGCCGATGCAGGAATCAAAG
>JALQTV010000010.1:0-15178 GCA_023268675.1 Saprospiraceae bacterium
TTCGGCAGGTCGGGCACCTTCTTCGACAAAGAGCTGCAGGCACTGACGGATAATATAGGGCGAACCGTGACAGGAGACTTCTATGGTGTCCTCCCCGGTGTAGGAAGCGGGGTTGCGAAAGAGACTGATCAATACCTCATCGAGGATGCTGCCGTCTTTGTTTACGATCTTTCCAAAGTGCAGGGTGTGTGTAGCTTGCTGTGTGAGGTCTTTGCCCTTGAACACGCTGTTGACAAGCGGAATGGCTTCAGGGCCCGACAAGCGGATCACAGCTATGGCACCCGTGCCGGGAGGGGTGGCCTGGGCGACGATGGTGTCGCTAAGGTGTTTGGTGGCTAACATATTTCCTGCAGGTTTTTTCCAAAACCACAAAGTTAGTCCTTTCCACAGGCATTGGAATGCTTAGCTGCCCGGAAATATTTTGCGAATGGCTGCAAAGGCTTGTTCCGGGGTTTCGCCATAGGCAAAAAGGCCTTCTTCGTGGCCTGCAGTTACCAGGATCTCTTTTTTTCGCGAAGCGGAATCCTTCACAATGGCCGCCAAAGCAGCTGCCATCTCGGGACTTCCATAAGCTACTTCAAGGGGTGTGGTAGGCAAAATATTGAGGTATTCCCGCCATAATCGAGCGTGATGGATGTGCATGACACATTGAATCGCCGGGTCAGACAGGTAAATTGCCGCATGACTCATGGCCTCACTGGAGGCAATGACCGGGCCCTCACAGGCTACCTTATTTCGGGCAATATCTACCGCTGTGACCAGCGAAAAATGAGCCGCCGTGGCCTGTGGGATCAGTCCGGTGGCCGAACCGCTGATGAAAAAAGAAAGTTCCGGGCCGGGCCTGCGAAGGCTGATGTTGCCATAACCAATATTGTGGGTATAGGCACCAATGAGTTTCAAATCATAAAGTTGCTGGCGCCAATGGATGAGTTCCGTGATCAATGCTCCGCCAAAGGGAGCTGTCCGGCTCCAACTGGCTTCGAATTTGATGTATCCTTCATCCATGGCTCAGGGGTTTTAGCGATGTTCGGGATAAAGGTCCAACAGCGATGCTTCTCGTGCGGCGCAGACCCCTCGTTCAGTGATCAGTGCCGTTACAAGACGTGCAGGGGTGACATCAAAACCGTAATTTTTGGCGGGACTTTCTTTCGGGGCGATCAATACAGAGTGGATGTGCGCTCCGTCTTTTCCGTCCATGTATTTGACTTCGGTAGCGTCGCGCTCTTCGATGGGAATTTCCCGAACTCCGTCCCGGATCGTCCAGTCGAAGGAGGAATGAGGGAGGGCAACATAAAAAGGCACACCATTGTCATGAGCTGCCAGTGCCTTTAGATAAGTACCTATTTTGTTGGCGACATCGCCCTGTCGGGTAGTACGATCACTCCCCACAATGACCATGTCCACCATGTCGTGCTGCATGAGATGACCACCGGCATTGTCCACAATGATAGTATGGGGCACGCCGTGGTTGAGAAGTTCATAGGCGGTAAGCTTGCTGCCCTGGTTGCGGGGGCGGGTTTCATCCACCCATACATGTATGGGGATGCCTGCGTCGTGTGCAGCATAGATTGGGGCAGTGGCAGTGCCGTAGTCTATACAGGCCAACCAGCCGGCATTGCAGTGGGTCAGAATATTGACGGGTTTTCCTCCTTTTTTTTGGGCGATAGCCCGGATCAGTTCCAGTCCGTGCTGACCTATAGCCTGGCAGTGTCCCGCACTTGTTTCGGCAAAATCTCGGGCGTATTGCAAAGCTGCCTGTATTTTGGCTTCTTTGGAATGTGCCTTTTCAATGGCCTGTAGGGAGCCGCTGATCGCAAAAAACAGGTCAATGGCGGTAGGTCGGGTTCCACCCAAAAATTTCGCTGCCTGTTCGATGTATTCCTCTGAGGCATTGGTTTTGGCTGCCAGGTACATGCCGTAAGCTGCTGTGGCTCCGATAAGGGGGGCTCCCCGCACATACATATCCTTGATGGCAGTAGCGGCCTCTTCCCAGGTGGAAAGAGTCACAAACTCCAGTTGGTGGGGCAGTTTTCGCTGGTCAATGATTAGGACTTTATCGGCATCTTCCCAGATGCTTCGGTAGTGTTTGCCTTGAATGCGCACAATAAAAGGGGTTTTGTCAGTTGGATCTCCAGAAGTATGGTGAAAATAACACCAAAATGGTAAAGAGTTCCAATCTGCCCAGCAACATCAGAAAAGATAATACCAATTTAACATTACCGGGAAGCCAGGCGAAATTGTCCACCGGGCCTACAGAACCGATACCCGGGCCTACATTGCCCAGGGAAGTAGCTACCGCACCTATGGCCGTCAGGAAATCCAGCCCCATGATGGAAACAACGATGGAACCTGCGACAAAAAGCATCAGGTACAGCAACAAAAAAATGATGATGTGGATGATGATTTTTCCGGAGACGAGCTGACTGTTTACCTTCAGAGGCACAATTGCCCTGGGGTGTATCAGTCGCCTGAACTCCAGGAAGGAGTTTTTGAAAAACACCAAATGCCGAATCACTTTTATTCCTCCGCTGGTAGAACCTGCAGAACCGCCCATGAACAATAAAATGAAAAAAAACATGGTCAGCCCCGGATTCCAGGACGTATAATCTGCAGAGACAAAGCCGGTAGTTGTGATGATGGAGATGACCTGAAAGGCACTGTCGCGGAACGATTTCTCCAAAGGCAAACCGGTAGCATGGTAAACACTAAGCGTCACAACCAGCGTCGCCAAAAGGACCAAGCCCAGATAAGCTCTGAATTCATCGCTGTGCCAGATTTTCTTCCACTTGCCTTTCAACCCGAAATAGGTGATGGTAAAGTTCGTGCCGGCCAAAAACATGAAAATAATGATGGGATACTGAATAGCCGGAATGTCCCATGCTGCCATGCTGGCATTGCGGGTGGAAAATCCGCCCGTAGCCATGGTAGTGAAAGCATGGTTGACTGCTTCAAATACTGTCATACCCGCCAAAAACAGGATGATTCCAAGTGCCGCAGTAAGTCCCAGATAGATAAACCACAACCTGCGGGCTGTTTCGCGTATGCGCGGATGCAACTTATCGGAAGTGGGGCCGGGAGCTTCGGCTACAAAAAGTTCAATGCCACCTATGCCCAAAAGGGGGAAGATGGCAACGGTAAGCACGATGATTCCCATGCCGCCCAGCCATTGGGTGAGGCTTCGCCAGTATAAAATACCGGGGGGAAGAGCCTCTATGTCTGTCACGACCGAAGCACCGGTAGTTGTAATGCCTGATACGGATTCAAAAAAGGCATCTGTCCAGCCGGGAATGGTGCCACTGAAAATATAAGGCAGCGCAGATGCACTGGCCATGGTAAGCCAGCCCAGGGCAACGATGAGGTAGCCCTCTCTTTTGCGAATGTTGCCGTCCTGGCGCGAGCGAATGGAAAAAAACATGGGCAAACCCAGGCCTATGCTGAAGCCACCGGCCTGCAATAAAGCCCATTTGTCATCACTTCCGTAATACAAGGCCGGAATGAGCCCGGTCAACATGGCTACGCCCAGCATCATCAGTAGGGCACCGGATATCTTGATTACGGGTTTGAAATTGATCATGATCAGCGAAATAGTTTGTCCAACTTGGCAATGGCTTCAGGCAGGGCGAATACAATGACCTTATCGCCGTATTCGAGCTGGAAATCACCGTCGGGGATAAGGCTTTGTTCTGCTCTGATTACTCCTCCAATGAGGGCAGTAGCAGGGAAATGAAGTTCTCTCAGCGGCTTTTTGGTCAGCTGGTTTTCTTTGTGTATGACGTATTCTATGATTTCTGCATCCACTCCGTGCAAACTGGTAATGGCTTCAATTCGCCCCTTTCTGACGTAGCGGAAGATATTGTTGGCTGCAATCAGTTTTTTGTTGATGAGCGTGTCAACCCCTATGTTTTGAGAAATATGGGTGTAATCTTTGGTCTCTACCCGTGCAATGGTTTTGTACACGCCGTAGTTTTTGGCCGTCAGACTGGTAATGATGTTGGTTTCGGAGTTGGGGGTGAGCGCCAGCAAAACATCCATGCGCTCTAACCCTTCATCGAGGAGCAAGTCTATGTTGTTGACATCACCGTCGATGATGAGGGTATTTTCGAGGGACTCTGCCAGTTTTTTGCACTCGTTACGTCCTTTTACGATGA
This sequence comes from Saprospiraceae bacterium, assembly GCA_023268675.1. Taxonomy (GTDB): domain Bacteria; phylum Bacteroidota; class Bacteroidia; order Chitinophagales; family Saprospiraceae; genus JALQTV01. The sequence continues at coordinate 4,149 of JALQTV010000010.1, forward strand.
GGATGACATTGTAGTCCTTTTCCAGCCTTTTGGCGGTGGTAGCTCCCAGGCCGTTGCCACCCAGGATCATGATGTTTTTTACCTTTATTTTTTTCTTACCCGCAATGGTGATGACGGAGTCTATGTCTTTCTTTTTGGCTATGTAGTAGATGTGGTCGTTGCGGCGCAGGTAGGTATCTCCCCGTGGGATGATGGTTTCATGGCCCCGGAGGATGGCTATTGGCTTGAGAGTTACATCGCTGTTGAAGCCCTTGATTTGAGAAAGTTGGGTGTTGACCAGAGGGCTTTGGTCGTCGAGTGTAACCCCGACAACGCTGATTTTGCCATTTTCAAATTCAAAGATATCCGTAAAAGAAACCTGCTGTACCAGTCGGACGATCTCGTTGGCTGCGAGTTCTGTCGGGGAAATGATCGAATCAACTCCCAGTTGTCGGAAGGTTTCTTTTACCGAATCGGACAGGTATTCTACGTTTTTCACCCTGGAGATGGTCTGTTTGGCACCCATCTTTTTGGCTAAGATGCAGGTGATGAGATTGTTCTTTTCGGAAGTGGTGACGGCAATGACGAGGTCTGCTTTGGGAGCTTCTGCCTGCTCGAGGATTTCTATGGAAGAAGAATCTCCCCGGAGGGTAAGCACATCCAGGTGATTGGCTGCATAATCCAGGAGGTCCTGATCCATGTCAATTAATACAATATCCTGATTTTCATGTTCCAGCAGTTCTGCCAGGTGGAATCCTACATCACCGGAACCCGCAATAATGATTTTCATTTTCGATGTTGGCTATTTCTTTTGAAAAACTCCTTATGATTGAGCCATCATTTTTAGCTTTCATACGTTATATCAGAAAGTTGTACAAATATCAGGCAACCTCTGGTAAAAAACTTGTCAAAGATCGAATAACAAAGTTAATCTTCAAAATAGATGAAAGTTTTAATGGTGTGTTTGGGGAATATTTGTCGTTCTCCACTGGCTGAGGGCATCCTCAGCGAGAAAATTAAGAGCAACAACCTGGATTGGCAGGTAGATTCTGCAGGAACAGGCGCCTATCACGTAGGACAAATGCCGGATCCGCGCTCAGTTGCCATCGCACATAAGCATGGCATAGACATTAGCAGCCAACGGGCGCGCCAATTTTCCAAAGAAGATTTCGATGTTTTTGACCTGATCCTGGTGATGGACAGCTCGAATTATGCCAATGTTGTCCGCCTCGCGGAAAATGAAGACCATCAATCCAAAGTAAAAATGATCATGGACTTTGTACATCCGGAGGATCATGTGAGCGTACCTGATCCTTATTGGAACGATGATGGATTTCAGCAGGTGTATGATATGTTGTATGCCGCTTGTGATAGAGTAATCGACGTACACGAACCTGCACTGTAAGATTGTGCCACCGGCTGTCGGTTTTCAACAGCCGATGGCAGCTTCGTTTTTTATAGGTCGAAAGCCTTGTCTACGATTGCTTTTTGTTGAGCATCATGGACATTTTTGAACCCTGTGGCAGGAGACGCACTTGATTTTCTCGAAATCAACTGTAGGGTGCTCTTCATGCCGATTTCATCGGAAAGGAAGATGTTGTTCATGTATTGCCATGCCCCCATGTTGGAAGGTTCTTCCTGTACCCAGTAGAATTCTGCTTTGCTGTACTTTGTAAATACTTCTTTGAGTTGTTTCGCAGGCAGCGGATACAATTGTTCTACTCTCACCAGGGCAACGTCCTGCCTGTCTTCTGCTCTCTTTCTTTCTAGCAGATCGTAGTATATTTTTCCGGTACAAAGGATCAATCTCTTGACTTTTTTAGCTCCTTTGCTGTCAATTGCCGGGTCATCGTACACTTCCTGGAATCGGTTGCCCGTGAAGAAGGCTGATTTATCCGAAATTACTTCGGGATGGCGAAGCAGTGACTTGGGTGACATGATGACCAGCGGTTTACGGAAAGGTCTTGCCAGCTGTCGTCTGATGATGTGGAAGAAGTTGGCCGGAGTAGATATGTTGGCTACTGTGATGTTGAAGTCTGCGCAATTTTGCAAAAAGCGCTCCATGCGGCCGCTGGAGTGTTCGGGTCCCTGGCCTTAGTACCCGTGCGGAAGCAACAGTACCAGACCGCTCATGCGTTGCCACTTGCTTTCAGAAGATACGATGAATTGGTCTACAATGGTTTGTGCACCATTGTAGAAGTCGCCAAACTGTCCTTCCCACAATACGAGGGTATTGGGCGAAGCCAGAGAATACCCAAATTCGAAGCCCATGACACCAAACTCAGACAAGAGGGAGTTGTAGATCATGAATTTTCCCTGTCCGTCGCGTATGCCGTCCAGACGATTCCATTCGCGGAAAGTTTGAGCATCGTGAAGGACTGCATGCCTGTGGGAGAAAGTTCCTCGCTTGACATCCTGACCGCTCATGCGCACATTTTTGCCTTCGAGCAGGATACTGCCATAGGCCAGCAGTTCCCCAAGTGCCCAGTCTAGCTTGTCTTCTTCCAGTAGTTTGTTCATGCCCTTCATGAGTCGGCTTACTTTTCCTAGCGGAGTGAAATCAGAAGGGATGGTGGTTAGGTTTTTCAGAATAGCTTCTACCTCTTCGGCAGCAATACCTGTTTCCGGCGATTCTTCAAAGTCTGCGGGGTCGTTGGTAAACTTCAATGCCCTCCAATCCTCTTCAGGGGGCTGATAGGTGTAAGGGAGGGGCTTTTGCTTGATTTCATCCAACCGGGCTTGCAAATCCTGCCAGAAGGTAGCTTCCATGTCGATGGCCAGTTCTTTGTCAATATCTCCCCGCTGTACGAGTTTTTGTGTATAGATCTCTCGTGGGTTGGGGTGATTGTTGATGATGTCATACATCTGGGGTTGGGTAAATTTAGGGTCATCGCCTTCATTGTGTCCGTGACGGCGATAACATACCATATCTATGAATACATCCGAATTGAACTGCTGGCGGTAAGCAATAGCCAGTTCGACAGCATACAAAACAGCTTCCGGATCGTCCCCATTGACATGAAAAACGGGCGCATCTACCACTCCGGCAACACCTGTGGAGTAAGTTCCTGTCCGTGCATCATCAAAATCGGTTGTAAAGCCAATCTGATTGTTGATGACCAGATGCACCGTACCACCGGTGTAATAGCCTTTCAGCCCGCTCATCTGTACGGTTTCGAAGACAATGCCCTGCCCTGCAATGGCAGCATCACCATGGATGAGGATGGGTAGAATTTCGTCGTAATGACTTTGATAGAGCAGGTCTGCTTTGGCACGCGCAAAGCCTTCGACTACAGGATTCACCGCCTCCAGGTGAGAAGGATTGGGCACCAGTTTCAGGTGTACTTTTTTGTCGGCAGTGCTTGTTACCTGAGAAGAGTAGCCTAGGTGGTATTTTACGTCACCGTCGCCGAAACTCAAATCAGGAACGGCTGTTCCTTCAAATTCATTGAATATCTGTTCGTAGGTTTTACCCATGATATTGGCCAATACATTGAGTCGACCGCGGTGAGCCATGCCTATGATGACTTCCTTGACACCCAATTCCGAGCCGCGATTGATCAATCCGTCAAGCGCTACGATAGCTGTTTCGCCCCCTTCCAGGGAAAATCTTTTCTGGCCTATGTATTTGGTGTGCAAAAACTTTTCGAAAACAACAGCACCGTTCAATTTTTCCAGGATGCGTCTTTTCTTCTCAATGGGATGAGCAAAGTCTGCACCGGGAAAGCCCTGTTCTATGGTGGTGCGCAACCAGCGCCTCTTTTCGCGATTGTTGATGTGGTGGTATTCGAAGCCAATGCTTCTGCAATAAATCAGATTGAGGTGATCCAGAATCTGTCGCAGCGTGGCTTGTTTTAGCCCCAATTCCTCGCCTGCGAGAAATACCTGATCCATATCAGCTTCTCCCAGGTTGAAATCGCTGAGGCTGAGATTGGGTAGCCGGTCCCTGCGCTCCCGTATAGGATTGGTTTTGGATACCAGGTGTGCTCGGTTGCGGTAGGCTTTTATAAGGCTGATCACCTGTATTTCTTTGGCTACATGCGCCTTGTCTGCGGTACCTTCAGCGGTGCCGTTTTCGTGCAGGCGTGAAAATTCAAAACCTTTGAAAAAGGCTTGCCAGCTTTGATCTACCTGGCCGGGGTCCTGGCTGTATTTTTCGTACATGGACTCTATATAGGCCGGGTGTGCGTTGGCAATGAAAGAAAAGTCGCTCATAGGGCTCCAGTTAGTTGGGAAGTTTGATAATTTTACCTGATTGTTGTATTAGCATGCAAATAACTTTCTGTTTATCAGAAAATGCAAATTTTTTTACCCCGAATTTATAGCTTAACAAAGCTAAACTATAATGGTGCGATCAGCCACCCTTTTATTGGAATAAAAAATACAAAAAGCAAAAAAATGTTTGTTTGTTTGTGCGGGGCAAGTTATCTTTGCGCTCCAATTTAGAATCAATTAAGCTTTACAAATGGCACACCATAAGTCATCCAAGAAAAGAATCAGACAAGACGAGGTAAAACGTCTGCACAACAGGTATTACAAAAAATCTGCTCGTACCGCTATCAAGAAATTGCGCGAAATGACAGATAAAACTGAAGCAGAAGGTTTCATGCCTAAAGTCGTCAGTATGATAGACAAGCTTGCCAAAACGAATCAGTGGCACAAGAACAAAGCCAACAACCTGAAGAGCAAGTTGGCGAAGCATTTGGCTTCTCTTTCGTAAGCAACTGATCGTTTTCTGTTCCTTCAAGCAAAAGGAGAGCATCTGGTAAAGATCACTCTCCTTTCCCTGTTTTCCAATCTTGGCTTTTCCCTAATAAGTCCTTCCAAATCTTACCTTTACCAGAGGTGCCTTTCATAGAATTTTTCTATTTTTGCAAACGAACGTTCATTCGTATTCGAGCAATTCAAATTCTATGCGCACATTTCATCCTATCAAGGTAAAAGACATAAGGCGAGAAACAGACAGTTGTGTATCTGTAGCCCTGGATATTCCGGCAGAGCAAAAGGAGCATTTCCACTTTCTTCCCGGGCAGTACCTTACTTTTCGCCATTTGATCGCCGGAGAAGACATTCGGCGCTCCTATTCTATTTGTTCTGCTCCCGCTGAAAAGGAGTGGAGGGTTGCGATCAAGCAAGTTCCGGAGGGACGTTTTTCTTCCTTTGCCAATCGAGATTTACAGATCGGAGATACCCTGGAAGTTATGGCACCCATGGGTAATTTTGTGCTGAACAGTGATTCCACCCACCGCAAACATTACGTAGCTTTTGCCGCAGGCAGCGGCATTACTCCGATTTTGTCCATGCTAAAAACGGTCTTGGCAGAAGAGCCTGAAAGTATCTTTACCCTTATTTACGGCAATAGCCGCTCAGACAGCATCATTTTTCTGGAAGAACTGGAAGCACTCAAAAACACCCATCTGGGAAGATTGGCTATTCACCACGTGTTGAGCCGGGAATTTCCGGGCAGCGATTTGTTTTTTGGCCGGATTACCGGCAAAAAGTGTGATGAACTGATTGAAAAGTTGCTGGATCTATCCGAGGTAGACGAGTTTTACATTTGCGGCCCCAACGATATGTTGGAAGCCTTGCGGCAAAGCCTTGTCAGCCATGGAGTAAACAAACAACACATTCATTTTGAGCGCTTTTCAGCAGAAGGATTGCCTGTAGCGGCACCTAAAACGGTCAGCCCTGCCGATCACTTCGTGGTGAGTGTGGAAATAACCCAGGACGGCAATACTTTTAGTTTTGCCATGGACTCCCGCTCAGAAACCTTGCTCGATGCTGCTCAGAAAGCCGGCGCAGACCTGCCATTTGCCTGTAAAGGAGGCGTTTGTTGTACTTGTATGGCCCGCCTGACAGACGGTAAGGTGGAAATGGCACTCAATTATGCACTGGAAGAAGACCAACTGGAACAAGGGTACATCCTAACCTGCCAGTCCTATCCGCTCACAAGCTCTGTAAAAATAGATTTTGACTGATTCGCAGCAATGACAAGATGACAACAACACAGACAAAAAAACAACAGATTTATGAAGCCGCTGCACGCCTGTTTCGGGACAAAGGCTACTCTGCTACCTCCATGCGGCACCTTGCGGAAGCGGTAGCGCTCAAAGCCTCCAGTTTGTACAACCACATCGGTTCCAAAGAAGAACTGTTGAGGGATATTTGCTTTGAAAATGCACACAAGTATCTGTCCGGTTTGCAGGCTATTGCGATGACCCGGGATTCCAACCTCGACAAGATCAAGTCCCTGATAGACCTTCACCTCGATATGGCAACTGAAGACATCACCTCCGTCACGGCATTCAACGACGAATGGAGACATCTGAGCGAACCTTGGCTAAGTGATTTCATCCAGCTCCGGAAAGATTACGAAAAAGGATTTCTTGAGATATTGGAAGCCGGCATGAATGCCGGAGAGATCCATCGCGCCGATGCTCATACTTTGTTATACACTATTCTTTCCTCTATCCGCTGGTTGTACGATTGGCGCAAACCCGAAAAACCCATGGATACTGAACGGATCAAACAGCAAATCAGTAATTTCCTCGTAAGAGGTTTGGTCAACTAAATCATGCGAACGAATGTTCGTTTTTTGAAAAAAAGTGTATTTTTGTAAAAAATCAGGCTTATGGAAAAATTACATGACCTGCAACAAGCCTTTCAGGCAAAAATTGACGCAGACGAAAAGATTGAACCAAAAGACTGGATGCCCGACGCTTACAGAAAAACGCTGATTCGCCAGATATCTCAGCATGCACATTCTGAAATCGTGGGCATGCTACCCGAAGGCAACTGGATCAGTCGCGCCCCCTCTCTTCGCCGAAAAGTAGCTTTATTGGCCAAAGTTCAGGATGAAGCAGGGCATGGACTTTACCTTTACAGTGCTGCAGAAACCCTGGGGATAGACAGAGAGACATTGATTGATGACCTGCACACAGGTAAAGCCAAATATTCCAGTATCTTCAATTACCCCACTCTCAGCTGGGCAGATATAGGTGCTATTGGCTGGCTGGTTGACGGAGCAGCTATTATGAACCAGGTGATGCTTACTCGCACTTCATACGGACCTTATGCCAGAGCGATGGTTCGCATCTGCAAAGAAGAGAGTTTTCACCAACGCCAGGGGTATGAAATTCTCCTGACACTTTGCCGAGGCTCGGAAGCACAAAAGGAAATGGCCCAGGATGCACTCAATCGCTGGTGGTGGCCCTCTCTGATGATGTTTGGCCCTAGCGATAAGGAGTCTCAGCATACCGAGCAGTCCATGCTCTGGAAAATCAAACGAAAAACCAACGACGAATTAAGACAACAGTTCGTAGATGCCACGGTTCCTCAGGCTGAATTTTTGGGACTGAGTATTCCCGACCCTGACTTAAAGTGGAATGAGGAGACCGGCCATTACGAATTTGGAGAGATCAACTGGGATGAGTTCTGGCAGGTAGTGAAAGGAAATGGTCCCTGCAACCGAGAACGCATCAAAGCCCGCATCAAGGCGCATGAAGAAGGTGCCTGGGTGAGAGAGGCTGCTATGGCTTACGCCAAAAAAAGAAAAGAACGTGCCACTGCTGCACAAAAAGTCGCCTGATAAAAAGTTGTACCAATGAAAAAAAACTGGCCACTCTGGGAAGTATTTATCCGCTCCAAAAATGGACTCAGCCACAAACACGTGGGCAGCCTGCATGCAGCCGATGCCGAAATGGCCATTGAAAACGCAAGAGACGTCTATACCCGCCGCAGTGAGGGTATTAGTATATGGGTGGTGGAATCCGGCAACATAACAGCCTCCAGTCCTAACCAAACTGATGCACTTTTTGATCCTGCTAATGATAAGGTGTACCGCCACCCCACTTTTTATGACCTGCCCGACGAGGTAAAACATATCTGATATGGAGACTTCGACAAAATTAGGAGCTTACCTGCTCAGACTGGGAGACAATACCCTGGTACTGGGTCAGCGCCTGGCCGAATGGTGTGGTCATGGCCCTGTGTTGGAACAGGATATAGCCCTTACCAATATTTCCCTTGATCTCTTCGGACAAACACGTTCCTTGTTGCAATATGCCGGCGAACTTGAAGGGAAAGGACGCAGCGAAGATGACCTTGCGTTTCTTCGAGATGTACGCGAATTCCGCAATTGCCTCCTCGTCGAACAGCCCAATGGTGATTTCGCAGGAACCATAGCCCGGCAGTTTCTCTTCGACAGCTTTCACTATCTGCTGTTGGAATTTTTGTGCGACAGCACAGACAAACATTTGGCCTCTATTGCAAAAAAATCTCTGAAAGAAGTGACTTATCACCTTCGCTTCAGTTCGGAATGGATGATACGCCTGGGAGATGGTACCGAAGTCAGCCACCATAAAATACAAGCGGCACTCGAAGATTTATGGGACTATACCGGCGAATTGTACACACCTGATGAATTAGACAGCGAAATGGCATTTTTGGGCGTAGCCCCGGATCTCAACAAGCTCAGGGAACCTTATCTGCGAAAAGTAGAAGCAATCCTCGACACCGCCACCCTTCGCAAACCTGCATCTGCTTTCCTGCAAATGGGAGGCAAAACAGGGCGCCACAGCGAACACCTGGGACATCTTTTGGCAGAAATGCAGTTCCTGCAGAGAGCCTATCCGGGACTCACCTGGTAACATTTGGTAAAAAGTACCCTCAAGTATTTTGATTTACCCTTTTTTGACATGCCGGAAGGGTGTATTTTTGTTGCATGAAGCCAATCATTGATCTCTACCGTAGTGTGGTCATTCAAATCGCTACTCCCTATAGTACCGGCGGTACCGGATTCTATCTGGCACAATATCGTCTGATTGTGACCAATGAGCACGTGGTAAGAGACAATAGAGAGGTGGTGGTACAGGGAGAGCAACTTCCAAAGCAATTGGCAAAGGTTGTTTTTACTGATCCACGCTATGATTTGGCTTTCCTTTTACCAGAACAGCTTCCCAAGTTGCCAGAAGTTTTGTTGGACGGGTCTGAAACGCTTTCAGAAGGAGACATGGTCATCGCCATAGGCCACCCCTTTGGGTTGAAACTGACCACTACTCGTGGCATAGTATCCAATACGCTTTATGACAGAGATGGAGTGCTTTACACCCAGCACGATGCTGCGCTCAACCCCGGCAATAGTGGTGGACCGCTTATCAATGAACAGGGCCAAATAGTCGGCATCAATACATTTATGCTGAAAGACGGTCAAAATATCGGTTTTTCCCTCCCAGTCAAATACCTGGACATGAGCCTGACCGAATACCAGTCTCGTTATGGCAGCATTGCAACACGTTGTGATGCCTGTGGAAACCTCGTTTTTGAAGACACCATAGAACAGGGCTACTGTCCTCATTGCGGCGCTCGGGTGACCCTGCCTTCTGAGGCAGAGGTATTCGAACCTATTGGAGTAGCCAGGACCATAGAAAGTATGCTGGAAATCCTGGGGCACGATGTGCAATTGGCGAGAAGTGGCCCCAATCATTGGGAAATAAGCCAGGGCAGTGCCAAAATCAATATCTCCTATCACGAAAAAACCGGCTTGTTAATTTGTGATGCTTATCTGTGTCTGCTTCCCCGGCACAATATCAAGCCTCTTTATGAGTACCTCCTCAGGCAAAATTATGAAATGGAGAGCCTCAACCTGAGTATCCGCAATCAGGACATCATCCTCTCCTTATTGATATACGACCGGTATCTGAATGTAGAAACCGGGATCCATTTGTTCCGACACCTTTGCGAAAGAGCAGATTATTACGACAATATCCTGGTGGAAAACTTCGGTGCTATCTGGAAAAACGAAGAAAATGGATTAGCTTTGTAGCATACGACGACCTTCCGGGCAATTAAATTGCCGTTTTCCCTGCTTCTGCAGGCTGCCTCAAAAAATATTGAGATAGCTATTAAACTACACAACCGAAGATTACATGTCTCAGGCCGAAATAAATGGTCTCGGCTTTCGTTTAAAACTTGTTGTCTGCTTTTGACTAACTTTGACCTGTGATGTCGGCACAAAAAGACTTTTGTGCAGGCGGAGTCGGTTACCTGTTGTTGCAGAAAAGATAAATTTGTATCGTTAGCGTTTTGCATTATAAATTTTGAATATGAAAAGAATCCACACGCTGTTTTTAGCGCTTTTTATGTTGACCCTGATGCATTCCGGGAGAGCCCAGGATATACACTTTTCACAGTTTTATTTGTCTCCTCTGAACCTCAATCCGGCGATGACCGGGGTGATGAATGCGAATGCCCGTCTGGTAGCCAATTACAGAAACCAGTGGGCCAGTGTTTTGCGCTCCAATGCTTTCAATACCTACTCTGTTTCCTACGACCAGCGTGTGGCAGTAGGGCGCTATGATTACTTTGGCGTGGGGGGAGCTTTCTGGGGCGACCGCGCAGGAGAAGCGAATTTTCAGACCCTTACGGGTAAAATGGCCTTGTCCTATAGTAAAAAAATGGGAGGTGGGCGAAATTCAGGCCAGTACCTGGTAGTAGGTGCTGAAGGAGGATTTGCTCAGCGCAGTATAGATTTCCTCAAGTTGCGCTGGGGTTCTCAGCACGATGGAGAGGGAGGATTTGATCCTAATATAGATTCCGGTGAAACAGGCTTCGATCGCGATAACTTTACCTTTGCTGATATGGCAGCAGGTATCCTCTGGTTTTCTGTTTTAGATGCCAATAACAATTTTTACCTGGGAGCCGCTTTTCACCACCTGAACCGTGCCAATCAGTCTTTCGACAGCACCGACGAAGATCTATTGTACAGCAAACTCACCCTGCATGCAGGCGGAGAGTTTATGGTTGGAGACAGATTCGGTTTGGTGCCCGGTGTGATCGTAATGAACCAGGGGCCTTCTTTTCAGGTAAATGCAGGTACCAGTTTCAAGTTTTTAATGGGGCAAACCCGTGGACAATACCAGGCTTTCCAGATCGGTGCCTGGGCAAGGATTGCCAACAATACGGATTCTGGAGTATTGAGTGACGCAGCCATCCTTTCTACTCGCTTTGACTATGACAACTTTAGCCTTGGCTTTAGTTATGATATAAATATT
>JALQTV010000010.1:15188-28301 GCA_023268675.1 Saprospiraceae bacterium
CAACGGAGGATTCGAATTTGCATTGGTTTATAAAATACTTGGACCTGAGCGAAGGAACCTCTACTGCCCCAATTTCTGATTTTTGGAAGCAGTAGCTGCCACAGTGTAACTTTTTTTACAGAAATCTTGTGGACAGTACCAGAGAAGTGCTTATCCGTAGTGGAGCCCTGATACAAGAACCTATTTTTAAATAGAATACTTGCATCAGGGCTCTTTTCTTTTGTTTAAAAAGTCGCTAAATTGCGAACTTCGATTTGAGAGTAAAACCAGTCGCAAGAAAAAAACAATCATATGTTTAGCAACAAAAAAGCTGATGCTCCGAATGGCTCATCCAGACCAACTTCAGGATCTCTGGCAATCAATAGCCTTGTACAGGGGACCACAATTGAGGGTACGATTGAAGCAGCTACGGATTTCAGAGTGGATGGAACAATCACAGGAAAGCTTTTCTGCCAGGCAAAAGTAATCATAGGACCTGCAGGCGTGGTTAAGGGAGAGATCAAGTGCGAAAATGCCGTGATCGAAGGAAAGTTTGAAGGTACTTTGGAAGTCAAAGATCTCCTGAATATCCGGGAAAACGCCGTGGTTGAGGGAGAAGTTAGTACGGGCAAACTCATTGTGCAATCAGGTGCCGTTTTCAATGTGACTTGTAGCATGACCAAGGGACAAACTGCCCCCGGTTCTTCCGGAAGCAATGCCAAAGCTGTAAAAAAAGATACCAGTAAAGTTGGAGAACCTGGATCCTGACAGACAAAAGTCTGGCAAATATCTGCCGGACAGACAAAAAGCGCAGAATTACCTGAAGTATTCCGGTATGGCATTTCAATTGGGGGCCGTCATACTCTGTGGTACACTCATAGGAAAGTACATAGACCAGCAATTGGAGGCTGACAAGCCTTACTTTACGCTGTTATTAGCACTTCTGGGAGTAGTAGTAGGCCTGTATTCTGTTTTAAAAGATTTTATCCGTCCCGGAAAATCCAATTGACTGTGTTATGCGAACCAAAGACTTTCTTATACAGTTGTCAGGGGTGACTCTAGCTACTGCTGCCCTCCTTTTTCTGCTCCGCTTGTTTCCGGAAACAAGTCCCTACCTGTTATATGGCTGGATTTGCCTGTCGGTATTCGTCGCCTTGAGCCTGATGATGTTTTTTACGGGATACATTGCTTTGGATGACAAGAACAAACAGGGCTTTGTAAGGGTTTCTTTGTTGTTTACAGCGATTAAGATGCTGGTCTCCGTTGTGCTTAATTTTGTATATTACAAAGCCTCTGCACCTGAGACCGCCTTCTTTTTGCTGCCCTTTTTTATCGTTTATCTGATTTATACCGTGTTTGAAACCAGATTTATGATGCTTTTAGGAAAATATGGCATTAACCCGGGCAAATAAAATACAAAGCTTATGAATACCAGGGACGAACATTATACAACAAAGGTCGATGAGAAATTTGAATTCTCCTTCAATACAGGAGATTTCAATCCTGATTGGATCTCTCTGGGAGACAATCGCTTTCATCTGATTGACAATAACAAGTCCTGGCATGTCTCTGTCCTGGATTTTGACCCGACTTCTCGCGAGGTATTGTTGGAGGTAAATGGTACAAAGCACCGGGTAAAGATTGAAAATGACCTGGACGCACTGATTCATAAAATGGGCTTTTCCAGCCAGGTTGTTCACAAAGCCAAAGATGTGAAGGCGCCCATGCCCGGGACAGTGCTAGAGTTGTTTGTTGAGCCCGGACAGGAAATTCATGAGGGAGATAAGTTGCTGATCCTTGAGGCAATGAAAATGGAAAATGTCATCAAAGCCCCAGGAGATGGCACCATAAAGGAAATTTGCGTCCAGACAGGGAATGCCGTAAATAAAAACGAGGTACTCGTTACGCTGCAGTGAACTGTGAACGGTGAACTGTAAACTGTAAACTGTCCTTTGTCCTTCCCTAAATAGGGTTGACCGTTTTGTTTCGGGGCAATGCCACCCCTTGTGGGATTCATTATTCGGTTACGCATTTTTTCTACAATCATTTCATCCCTTGGGGACATATTGCGCACCTTCGGGGCTTTGATTCATACTTGGCAAGGGCTAAAAGCCAATGGCCAATTGTTTTTTGAGTTCCCTATTGAGGTTAATTTGTTTCAAGGGTCCCATTTATTGCACCCACTTCGGGGTTTAGGGTTTTGTGAATCCTTTCGATGGGTTGTCACCCATCGCTGCCCAATTTCGCCCTTTCCGGGCTTTAATAGCCCATTATTGTCAAGCGCCAAAGGTCAACTGCCGAGGGTCTTTTCGGTCCACTGCTCCCTGTCCACTTTTCACCGTTCACCGTTCCCTGTTCACCGTTCCCTGTTCACCGTTCACTGTTAACCGTTCACTGTCCACCGTTCACTGTTCACCGTTCCATCGCATCCAGTCCACATTGCAGGAAGGCTGCGAAAGCAGTCGGGTCGGGGGTGTAGCCCACCGGTTGGTTGAGCAAAGCTCCCTCCGGAGAAAGCAGGACATAGTAGGGTTGTGAATTGGTATTGAAGTATTTGGTTTGGAAATGAGACCATTTGTGTCCCACATTTCTGAGTTTACGCGTTTGGCCGTTGACGGTCTCTACAACGATCTGCTCTTCCTCTGGCAACTCAATTTTTTCATCTACATAAAGCGATACGAGTATGAATTCGTCTTTCAGCAGGTCATACACTTCCTTTTGTGGCCAGACATGTTCTTCCATCTTGCGGCAATTCACGCAAGCATGCCCTGTAAAGTCAATCAACATGGGTTTGCCGCTGGCCTGAGCAGCAGCCATTCCGTCTTCAATGTCCTTGTAACAACTAAGGCTTTGAGGGCAGTCACAAGGTTGAAGGATGCTATAACAAACAGGAGGAGCCAGACCGCTCAATAGTTTTAGCGGAGCGTAAGAGCCTGCTTTTTCGTCATACCTGAAGCCGGAAAAGAGATATATGGCAAAGGCGAGAGACAGCACTCCCAGTGCTGATTTGACGATATTGCGATCTTTTTTCTTGCTATCGTGTGGGAATTTTATCCATTCAAACAAGTAGGCTGCCAGCCCCAGGCTGATCAGGATCCATAAAATGAGGAAGGGTTCGATTTTCAGGATTCCCCAATGTTTGACAAGGTCGGCATTGGACAGGAATTTTAGCGCGAGCGCCAACTCCAGGAAGCCCAGTACAACTTTTACTGTATTCAACCAGCCCCCTGATTTCGGGAGGGTGTTTAGCCAGCCCGGGAATGCTGCAAAAAGTGCGAAAGGCAGGGCCAACGCGAAACCGAAACCGGACATGCCCGCAGTCAACTGCCAGGCACCCCCATCTGATGAAAGAGCACCTGCCAAGAGGGATCCGAGAATGGGACCTGTACAGGAAAAAGATACCAGTGCGAGGGTAAGTGCCATGAAGAAAATACCCAGAATACCACCAACTCCTTCTGCATTACTGGCTTTATTTGACCAACTGCTGGGGAGTGTAAGTTCATAATATCCGAAGAAAGAGAAAGCAAAGAATACGAATATCACAAAGAAGGAAATATTCAGCCAGACATTCGTTGAAATGTCATTGAGAATATCCGGGTTGATCGAGTCCATTAGGTGAAATGGAATGCTGAGTAGGGCATAAATCAAAAAGATGAATCCCCCGTACAGCAATGCGTTTTGGATTCCCTTTGCCCTGTTTTTGCTGCTCTTGGTAAAGAAACTCACTGTCAGTGGAATCATGGGAAATACACAAGGAGTGAGCAACGCAATCAGCCCCCCGATGAGCCCCAGGAAAAAGATGCTCCAAATACTGGCATTTTTTATTTCGGCAGTCTGTGGGCCGCAGTTTTGCAGTGGTGCCTGCAATTTTGAAGGATCCATGGTGAAAAGTCCGTCAGCAGTGGCTGCATCTATTGGCATGGCAGCTATAGCTTCCCCTGTAGTGGCTTCGGCGCCTATTTGTGCTTGAAGCGGGTTGAAGCTAACCTTAAAGGGAACTTCTGAGGGAGGGAGGCAGCGCTCGTCGTCGCAGGTCATAAAAACCAGGACTCCCTCCAGGGTTTGTTTGAGATCCGCAACTTTAACTTTTTGTCGGAAAAGCACCGGGTTTTCTACAAATTTGATCACTACAGCGCCATCGAAAACGGGGTCCGGACCTTCTTTCTTTTTGCTCAATTCTTCTGTTTGACCCAGAAAACTGATGCCCTCAGATTCATTGTATTCAAACAAGGTAGGCACGGGGCCATTTTCGTCGGTAAACTGGGAGTAAATGGTCCATCCGCTCTCTATTTCGGCTGTAAACAACAAACTGTACTCATCGTCTGCTGATTTTTCTGCTTGCAGACTCCATGTTACAGGATCCAGGATGCCGGAGGGCGAACTGTCTGTTTCGCCCGGAGCATCAAGCATCAAGCCTGTACTGTTGTCTGATTTTTTTGCCGCAGGCAGGATTATTTCAAAAGGCTCTTCGGTAGGCGGCAGGCAGCGCTCATCATTACAGGTCATGTATTCGACATAGCCTCTGATGGGTTTGGAGGGGTCTGTGACTTTAACCCTTTGGGTAAAGATGCCCTCTCCGTAGAACTTGGTGAGGGTCATTTCGAAGAACTTATCGAATGTTTCTTTTTTATTACCGGATTCCTCATTTTTTCCGATCAGTTCAAAATGTTCGCCTTCTTCATAAGTGAAACTGGTAGGAATAGGGCCTTCATCGCTGGAGAGGTATTGGGAATAAACTACCCAGCCTTCGTCTATAGATGCTTTAAAGGTGAGCAGGTATTCGTTGTTGCCTAGATCCTGGTAGTCGGCAGACCACTTGACAGGAGTGAATATTTGTGCATTAGCCTGTGCATAAAACAAACCTATGGCTAAAAGGAAGGTCGAAAAGTACTTCATGATAAGGTCGAATGAATAAGGAGTTATGTCCTGATTGAGTATTGTTAATCTGATATAATACAACAATCAGGGGCTCCGGGTTTAATGTCAGTTTGGAAAAAGGGCACTGAAGGACACCTGTCGTGGTGGCAGACATTGTTCGTCATTGCAGGTCATGTATTCGACGTACCCGCTGAGCATGCCTTTGTCTCCGTTGAGTCTGATAGATTGGGAAAAAACGGTAAGGCCGCTGAATTTAGCTATTTGGGTGCCAAAAAGTTCATCGTACCCCTCTTTTTTGTTTCCGGATTCCTGAACATGGCCTTCGATGATGAGGTTATCGGAGGGGTTAAAATGCACACTGGTAGGGATGGGGCCGGCGTCCGGATCCAGATGTTGGGAGTAGATGAACCAACCTGGTTCCGGTTTTGCCTTCAGCAAAAAAGTGAAGGCATTGGGTTGATCTCCTTTTTCTACTATGAATTCCCAGCTTACAGGATCTTGCTGCGCTTTAGCAGTGAAAAAGAAGGGCAGGAGCGGTAGAATTAACAGACAGCGTTTCATTTTTTTTGGGTTATAACATCAAATTGAAACCTGATTGTTGTATGCATCCCTGACAATAATATTTTTTTAACCTGTTGTCAGGACGGTGGCATTGATCAGGGACTCGAAAAGAATTTTACCATCGGTATTGCTCAAAACATCCTCAGCAGCTCTTTCCGGGTGAGGCATCATACCGATGACATTTCTATTTTTGTTACAAATACCGGCGATATTGAGCAAGGCGCCATTGGGGTTGGAGGCCTCGTCTGCTTCTCCTTCCGGACTACAATATTTGAATAAAATCTGGTCATTGGCCTGAAGGTCTTCGAGTACTTCTTCTGAAGCAAAATAACGACCCTCAGCGTGTGCGATAGGAATCTTGAGTACCTGGGTATTGCTGATGAGTTGCGTGACAGGTGAGTTGTTGGTGGCCGCTTTCAGGTGTACATTTTTACAAATAAACTGCTGGTTGACGTTGCGCAGCAGCACTCCGGGGAGCAATCCTGCTTCACATAGAATCTGGAAACCGTTGCAGATCCCCCATACCAATCCACCTCTGTTGGCAAAGTCAATGACAGCTTGCATGATGGGTGAAAAACGGGCGATAGCACCTGCCCGGAGATAGTCACCATAGGAAAAGCCACCGGGAAGTACGATGCAATCTGTAGTTTCGAATCCTTCCAGAGAAGTTTCCTTGTGCCAGATTTTTTTCACTTCCTGCCCCATGACCTCACCCAAAACATGTACCATATCATCATCGCAGTTGGAACCTGGAAAAACGACAACACCAAATTTCATGTCAGTTTATTTTTTGTTGTAAAAGTAAGCAAAATGCCCGGAAGGAATCACTGTAAAGTTGCCTTTTATGCGGGAAACAAAAAAAGTCTGTATTGAAGCAGCAGGGTGAGTACCAGCAACAAGAGATGCAGAAATTCTCCCCACCGGTTTCGGATCCCTTCAAAAGAAAAAGAAAGAAGGATCCCCAGGGGCATGCTCAACAACAGGAGGTGGCTTAAACCTACATTTGCCTGAAAAAAAAGGGCCAAGGCAGAGGCCAACATAAAGGAATACAGCAAATCTATTTTTTTGACTTCTTTATTGGTTTTGCGAAGCATAAAGCTGGAATAGCCTGCCAGGGTGATGATGATAAACAGGCCGAAAATCGCTAATTTAAAGGGCGCCCCGTAATAAGTAGTGGCTGACCATACGAGAAAACCGGCAGCATTTCCAAATTGGCGTTCATAAAAAAAAGGTAGCTGGTCGTGCCAGAAAAACCAGGTGAAAGCGAAAATGTAGGGAATCAAGGCGCCGGATAGCAACATGATCACTTCTTTTAGTTTAAGTGACCGCATGGTGTTGATTCCATTGATTGCCCAAAGCAAAAAAAACAGGGTTGAAAAATAGAACAGGCTGGAAATGCCTATGAGTAAACCGATGTTAATGATTCGGGTAGCTGCTTCATTCAGACGATACGTTTCGTATAACTCTCGAAGCGTCAACAACAGCAGGATGTTGACCAGATGCAGTGGACTTAATTGGATAAACTCCGGAATAAAGCTGGCGATAAGGATAAAGAACAAACCCGGAAGCAGATTGTACTCCCCGGCAATACGATTTCGGGCTACAATTTCATTGATTAGAAAGCCCTCGACAAACAAGAGAAAGGTTCGAAAAAAAAAGACTGTGGCAGACCCCGGGTCGAAACTGTTGCTAATAGGAAAAGACAATAAGCCCTGCACCGCAGGGATTTCAACCGGGGGTAGGAAGAAAGTGCGCAATTGCAGGATTGCTGCATAAATGAGCAGCAGTAAATTGAATAAAGTCTGTCTGGTTCTAAATAAAAATAACACCTTGACTGGATGCTGGTTCAGCGGTAAAATTACCAAAATAAACGTAGGAAAAAACTAATCTATAGGCAGTATTCTATTTTTGAAAGCGAACGCAATGAGTTCTGCCGTGTTTTTTGTGCCGGTTTTTTCAAGCAGCTTTTGGCGTCGCCCCTCTATGGTGCGTTTGGATAAATGCATGATCTTGGATATCTCCTGGTTGCTCAGACCACTGCTCATAAAACGCAAAAGTTGAATGTCTCTTGCATTTAGGGCTTTGGTTTGCTCGTTTTGATTCAATATCGCGGGCTTGGCAGGGAGGCTGATGGTATTGACAAGGGCTTTTGTGACGGTATCATTAAAGTAACTGCCTTCCCGTTGTACAATTTCTATGGCGGTCATCAGTTCTTCCGGCGGCGTATTTTTGATCAGGTAGCCATTTACACCCTTTCTCACCATGTCCACGATGAAGTGCTCTTCTTCCATCATGGTAAGAATAAGTACTTTTATATCAGGATAGTAGGCTTTTAGAAACTCAAGCGTTTCTACTCCGTTCATGCCTTTCATTTTGATATCGAGCAGCACCAGATCGGGTTTTTGTTCAGACATTTTGCTGATCAATTCTGAGCCATCGGCAGCCTCAATAATGATTTGGTGATTGCTCATGGATTCGATCAGCTCTCTCAATCCGCTGCGAATCAGTTGGTGGTCATCTACGATGGCAATTGACATTCCATTCATATGTGAGAAAAGTTTGAGGCCGGAGGGACTTTTAAAACAGCTTTGGTTCCGCCTTCTTCCTGTTTTTGGAAGGTGAAACTACCATCGATATAAGAAGCTCTTGCCAGGATATTTTTCAGACTTATGCCTTCATCATTGGCAGTATTTGGCAGGATTTCGCCATTGGGTGTATCGGTTATGGAGAATACATACAACCCATCACTAAGGCCTATGTGGATGCTAAGGACACCGGTTCCTGCCCGGCGTACAGCATGCGCGCATAGTTCCATCAGGATTCGGAATACTTGCATCGCTTTGGTTTTACACAGGCGAATGTCTTTCAGGGTTGTTTCCAGATTTATCTTCAGGGGAGTGGTTTTTTCTAATTGGGTATTGGCTTCCCGAATGGCTATAATCAACCCTTTTTCAATGAGCACCGGAGACATGAGATTGCGAGATACCTGCCTCACCTTTTCAATCGCATGGTCTATCATGTTGTTGAAAGATTGTACCTCTTCGTTCAGGTGAGTGTTTTCTGTCAGGCTGAAATTTCTGGTTTTCCATCTCAAGGCTGTGAGCATAGGCCCAAGCTCATCGTGCAAATCTTCTCCCAGTCTGTTGCGTTCAAGTTCCTGCGCTTCCAGGACAATCCCCAGCAGGGCCTTTTGCATTTCGGCTTTATCCCGGTTTTGTTTTTTTCTTTTACGTAAGATCAGAAAGAAAAACAGGGATACCAGTCCACTTGTCAGCAGGGTTGTTGTTGCAACAATGATGATAATATCCTTTGTCTCCACAAATTGTTTTTTGGGTACTTTAAATTGTTCCTGTGAAACATTACCTGACCTTCCGGCCCATTCGGTTTTTGACAGGGCTTTTAAGTTAAAAAACAATTAGGGACCGGAAAATAAATTGCGAATTATTTTTTGAATCAGAATAATGTTTTGATAAAAACCGCGAAACAAAATGCTTTATTTCGCGAAATTTCATCTAAAGGGAGTGTTATATGGTTAATAAAAATGGCCCGGCCAGATGGGAGTGGAGCCGGGCACTTGATAGTAAAAAGAGAGCGAATTTCTTGGGGTTATTTATCTTAGTTTAGATTTTAAAATTACAACCGATTGTTTTTTTATGGAAGGGGGGATATACCTAAAATTAAGTAGAAGTACATTTACGCATTTTGCGTATTAATACGTTGTTTTTCTTTTCTGATAGAAAAAAGAGTCCATTGGGTGCCCTCTAATTCAAACAAAGGGTAGGTTTTTGCTGAGGCGTGTGAAACTGCTCTAAAGGCAGGACATTCCAGTCACAAGACTTACAAATAGGAAAGGAAGCAACCCATCTTGGAATGTCGTGTTGGCATTTGGCCTTAAAAACCATCCAGATTTTTCTGCTTTCCAGCGAAAGCGCATAATGCAGAAGCTTTCCTTCGGAGGAAAAGCGTTGGATGACCGTTTGCTGGTAAGGCAACAGATGAATGAATTCCTCTGTGCTTTCGTGTTGTAGTTGTAGCGTAACCATATAAATTTGGCTGCTGCCTTCCATGGTGGATAATTTTGGGCGAATATACAGAAAAGTACAATCTCAGGATACCGATTTCAATCGTTTGCCCAACCAAATGGCGATAAGACTCATGCCGATGGCAAAATAGCCGGCAATTTCGTAATGAGTCAGACTGCCATCAGGATTCTTGGTGATGATCAACCCGGCTATTAGCGAGGATAATGCCAGTGCCATTTCATTGATAGAGGCCCGGACACTCATGAAACTTCCCCTGCTTTCAGGACGCACAACAGAGGTAACAAGGGTCGTGGCAGGTACATTTCGGCCGCTGGCCACAACAAAAAAGGAAGATGTAGCGCACAGCGCCCATACCATGGAGACTTGGGGTAAGTTGGTGATGGTAAAGATCGACAGCAACGCAAAGGCACTGGAAATGCCAAAGACGGTGTAGTGACCAATTCTATCTGCAAGTTTTCCGAAATACGGCAAGAAAAAGACTGTCAGTGAGCCCCCCACAAGGTAAATGTAGCCCACTTCTTTGTCAGAAAAGCCTACATTCAGCTGCATATAAGGTGCAATAAAGGGAATGATGGTGAAATGCCCCAGCATCAGAATCAATGAAAACAGCAAAGCATTGACCTGATTGCTGTCCCGGAAAATTTGTTTGAAAACAGTCAGGGGCCTGCGATCAACCGGCCCGTTTTCGAGGTGTATGCGCATGCTGGGAAAGATGAAAGGCACCAATACAGCTATCACACCGGCTAAAATCCCGATTACCAGAAAGGGGGTTTTCCAGGAAAAAGCAGCTGCGAGGTAAACGGCAACAGGTACGCCGACAACAGAAGCTACCGAAAAAGCCGTCATGACCACTCCCAACGCCCAACCTCTCCTTTCCAACGGAATGGCATCGCCAATTACCGCAAGTACCATCGCAGACAGAATGCCTCCAAACGCTCCCGTCAGTCCTCGTGCAATGAGAAAAGGTACATACGATGAGACCGTAGAACATAACAGGGTGCTCGCAGTAAAGCCTACAAAGGCTACAAACAACACATGCTTGCGATCAAAGCGATCAATGAACGAAGCTCCTGTCAGCCCGGACAGAAATGCCGAAACCGCATAAATGGAAACGATGAAGCTGAATTGCCGGGGCGTGATGTCAAAGATTTCCATCAACTGCGAACCCAACGGCATGATTATGATGAAGTCAACGATGTGAGAAAACTGGACGATAGCCAAAACAAAGAGCAGTGCCTTTTCTTTTTGCATGATTGTGAGGTCGTTATAGGGTTTATTCCTTTATCTGCCCGGTCTTGGGATAGCAAAGGTAGTATTTCGTGATGATTTTGGCATCCATACTGTAATCCGTTGCTTCCGACATGGGCAATACCCTTCCATCTTTATACAGGATGTTGATTTCATCTCTTGCAACCGAATAAGCTGTATTGGTTTCCTTGCCTGTGATAACCAATCCGTCGGCCATTTCCGCCGTAAAACCGTGTTGCTGTACGAGCTTGTCTTTTATTCCTTTGATATAAGAAGGATCGAAAGGCTCCGACCGCAAGGCTACCCTGAGCAGTTTTCGGTCGATTATGCCACTTGCCAGATAAGCCAGCAGCGGGTCAGAGGCGGTGGACCATAGTTTCAGTGCCATCATCACATCGTAGTCATCCAGCCTGGAAAACCGCCCCAGCAATTCTCTGCTGTGGGTGCGGAAGTCGTCCGCGCCAATGTCTTCATGCAGGAAAAAATCCAGTTCCGAAGGCAGCGAGCCCGTCATTTTGCCACTCCTGGCCAGTTCTTTTGCCCGCTTGAGGGTCAACACCAGCATCTGTTCGGCAGCTACCACTGTTTTGTGCAGATATACCTGCCAATACATTAGCCGCCGGGCCATCAGGAATTTTTCTATGGAGTAAATGCCTTTTTCTTCTACCACCAGCTTGTCTTCAACAACCGACAACATTTGTATGATGCGGTCATACCCAATAACGCCTTCATAAACGCCGGTGAAATAGCTGTCCCTGTTGAGGTAATCCATCCGGTCCATGTCGAGTTGCCCGGAAACGAGCTGATGGAAAAATTGCCGCTGGTAGCGATCCCGGAAAATTTCTATGGCTAGGGTGAGCTGTCCGTTAAAGTCCTCGTTGAGTTGCTCCATAAACAAGAGGGAAAGATCCTCATGGTGAGCGCGGATAATCGTATTTTCAAGGGTATGCGAAAAGGGCCCATGTCCGATGTCATGCAACAAAATAGCTGCTGATACACCAAGTGATTCGGCTTCACTCAGTTCAATTTGCTTGGAACGCAAAACATCTATGGCTTGTTTCATCAGATGAAAGGCTCCGATGGCATGGTGAAAACGCGTGTGCAGGGCGCCAGGGTAAACAAGGTGCGTCAGACTGACCTGCTTGATGCGTCTCAAGCGCTGAAAATAGGGATGTTCGATCAGGTCGAAAATCGTTCCATAAGGTATGCGAACAAAGCCATAAACAGGATCATTCATGATCTTTTGCTGACTACCGGAACCTGACATAGGGCATTTGTTTTTGATGCTGCAAAATAACAGAAAAAAATGCGTACTTTCTTGTCGCTCGTGGGGACAGGTTTTGCGCTTCGCGAAAAAAACCGGCTCCGGGCAATAAATACAGGTCAATTTCAATTAAATTGATCCACCGAGTTATCAGAGTCAAAAAATAGAGCAATGGACAACATAAAAATCCTTTGGGCAGATGATGAGATAGATTTGCTCAAGCCCCAGTTGATGTTTCTGGAAAAAAAAGGATACGACATCATAAAAGTAACCAATGGTCATGATGCACTGGAAGAGTGCGAAACCAACAATGATATAGATGTGGTATTCCTGGACGAAAGCATGCCTGGGATCTCAGGCCTGGAGACGCTTTCCCGCATCAAGCAGATACAACCCCATCTGCCCGTAGTCATGATTACCAAAAATGAAGCGGAAGATGTGATGGAGGAAGCGATCGGATCCCAAATTGCCGACTACCTGATCAAACCGGTCAATCCCAATCAGATCCTGCTTTCTCTGAAAAAGATCATAGACAACAAGCGATTGGTTCGCGAAAAAACATCTTCCGATTACCAGCAGGAATTTCGCCAGATTTTCATGGACATCAACAGCGCCCTGGATTACGAGGAATGGGTAGAGGTGTACCGCAAAATTATCAGCTGGGAAATCAAAATCGACGATTCCAATTCTTCGGAAATGGCCGAAATTCTTGCAATGCAGAAAAAAGAAGCCAATGCCGCTTTTTCGAAATACATTGCCCAACATTATCTGGACTGGCTGAAGGCAGAGTCAGGCCCCATCATGTCTCATAACTTGCTTCGCACAAAAGTTTTTCCTCAGCTTCAGGAAAAGGAACCGGCAATTTTGTTGCTGCTCGACAACCTGCGCTACGATCAGTGGAAGGTCATAGAACCTATTTTGTCCGAATATTTCAAGGTGGAAAGGGAAGATTACTTTTACAGCATCCTGCCTACCTCCACGCAGTATAGCCGCAATGCGATCTTTTCAGGGATGATGCCCGCAGATATTGAAAAGCACTATCCGGATTGGTGGAAAAACGATATGGATGAGGGAGGTAAAAACCTCCATGAGGCAGATTTGCTGGGCGAACAGCTGAAGCGACTGATTCGCCGCCCGGTA
>JALQTV010000110.1 GCA_023268675.1 Saprospiraceae bacterium
CATCTATGTTGTTTTGCTGATAGGGGATTTTAAGAAAATCAAGAGTACCGGGCTTGACCTGTATGTAAAAACTATAAGTACCACGAGTAGGTTGCCAGTTGAAACCCATTTCCCAGCAGTGGAGGTCCCTTTGAAAGCCGATAGAAGGATAGGACAGTCCTTTTCGGACAAAATCATATCCAAAGTTGCCCACATTGACCGACCAGTTGCCTGTAAGGTTAATATTGCCACGCAAGTTGATAGAGTTCGTTGCCACGGAAAAATTGGCTTGCCCTGGTTTTCGGTTGTCCCAACGTAGTGACAGGTTGTGGCTGATGCCAAAATTTTCAAACAAACTCAGGAAATCTTCTCCTTCCGGCTCTGTCCTTCCACGCTGATTGTCGCGCACATCTTCCACATACTCCTCTTCCTTGCCCTGAAAAATAGCCCGGAGTTTGCTGACGTTGAAATTGGAGTTGAAATTGATGGCAGCATCCACAAAACGCAACAATTTCTTTTCGCTGGACCACATCGTTTGGTCAATGCGCTGCCCCAAATCATTGGCCTGGTAAGGATCAAAAATTGCCCGCATGGTCATGGTAGTGGCTCCCTTGAAAAAGCGGGCGGTACCGCTGGCACTCACCTGACTCCACTTCAGAGAGTCAGCAGCAAAATTATAATTCCCATTGATATTCAGATTGTTGAAAAGAGAAACTTTCTTTTCGGTAGAGTCTCTCTTTGAGAATACTTTTGCTTCGAGGATGTTGTTGAGTGAATAACTCAAAGCCATCTGTTTTCCCGACGCGGGGGGAGCACCAAAAACCCCTCCTTCGTAGATGGAATAGCGGTCCAGCCTTTCGGGATCAGAGGCATTTTGGACGAAGTCGAAATATCCCAGGCCCGAATCCAGATAATCCGGTGCAAAGTTCATCGCAATGCTGGGTTTGATGACGTGTCGTACCCCTCTGAGCCACCCCTTCTTAAACAGGAGCGTTCCAAAAATCTGGGTATTCAGGCTCAAACTGGCGTTGACCTGCCGGAACGAATTGAAGCCATTAATGCGGTTTGTCTCTACAGCGTTATTGCTGTTTACCACCACCGTCGTATCGCTACGGGTACCATCGCTGCTGGTAGTGATGATGGTATCGCGAGTGATATCCTGAATAAGGGCTTTCTCAATGCGGTTGAGGTACCAAACTTCCTGGTAATTTACCCCGGGGTTCAGGTTGAAATAGCGCAGTACCTTGAAAGAGGTCCCGCTGCTGACCGTATGTTTTACCCCAAATTTAGCATCCTGGAAAGTCTGCGCATCAAAAAGGGTCGTATCTGTTGCAGTAAGACGATTGCGCATATCTGCCGTGTAGCGCATGGTCACATCCTCATACCACTTCCTGGGGCCCACTCTTTCCTTTTTCCGGAAAGGATACAAAGTCTGAGTCAGGAAATTGACATTGGGAAAGTCCACGTTGACAGCTCGGGTAGCTGAGTTTTGGGAGTGATTGAAACTGGCACTCATGCTGATAGGCTTGTCCCGCCAGTTTTTGCGAAAAGTCAGGTTAGAAGACAACTGGTTTTGCAAAACATTGGTAGCGTCGTTGAAAACCCTGCTTTGGTAATTGTTGGTCTGTATGTTGATCGATCCCCCAAAGTTTGCGGTAGGATGAGCCGCCTGGTCCTGGGTATGGCTCCATCGAAGGCTATACGATTTGTCAAAATTCACGGTACCATCTGACAATTCATTTCGACGCGAGTCGAAGCCAAAAGCAAAATTCCCATTGTATCCATATCGCTTTCGGTACTGCGAACGCACATTGATGCCCCAGGTGCCTTTTATGTAAAGGTTGCTTGTTACTGCCAAATTGAAGTGATCCCCCAGGGGGAAAAACCAACCCACATCGCGCAGACCGAAACCCCATTGGCGCGAATATTCATAATCTCGGGGAAAAATAAGTCCTGTACTTCTCCCGCTTGACAGCGGAAAAAATCCGAAAGGCAACCACAGCGGTGTAGGTACTCCCATGATTTCTAAGTTGGAAGGACCAATGACAACCAATTTATTAGGAACAATTTTTTGCCGACGGCTGCGAATCCCAAAATGGGGATCTTCGGCCTGACAGGTAGTGAAAATCGCATTTTCACTGAAAATCAGATCCGTTGCGGTGGTATCTGCAGGATCCCCGCTTTCAAACTGAGAGCGGCTGCCCCGGATATACACATCGTTTTGGGTACTGGTGACATCATACACGATCCCCTTCCTGCTCTTGAAATTGTAGCGCATCCGTTTCGCAACAAAATTCTGATCTCCCTCAGAAAATTCAGGTATTCCGGATAATCGACCGATGCTGTCAGGCAAACCACCCGCCTCTACAATCCCCGAATCCCAGCCAAATGCAATATAATCTGCTACCAAATTGATCGTACCATACCTGACTCCAGCTCCACCGTACAAAAGAATCCGCTTGTTTGTAAAGTCATAGATCATCGAGTCCCTGGAAAAGTACTCAACAGGTTGGTCCAGAGAATCGCCTGACATTTTTATTTGAAAGGTATCGGGAGGAGCGGTCAAGGGAGTTCGCTGAGCAAACAACACTTGTGCAATGAACAAAAGCAGTAAAATGAGCTTGCTTGACTTGGCTTTCAAATGAATAATCCCTTATTTTGGGTAAATAAATGAGTTTCAAAACAAACCAGATGAGACTTTCCGGATGCCCATGCGTGAAAAACCTATGTAAAACGATGACAAGGAGCACAGGCTACTTTCTATCAACGTTGATTTTGTGCCTTTCGTCTTTCACTCTATCAGTTGCTGCCTCTGCACTTTCATACGTAGAACCGGATTCCCTTTTTCCGGGCGAGGGCAAATTTAACCAACAAAGAGGAATTCAGAAAGCTTATGCCTTAAAAACGGTGGTAATCGATGCCGGACACGGTGGCTATGACCCCGGTTGCCTGGGTTCTGACAGTAAGGAAAAGGAAATCACCCTGGCTATTGCAAAAAGGCTGGCCCAACAGATACAGGCCCGACACCCGGAAATAAAGGTTTTACTGACCCGCAATGACGATACCTTTGTACCCCTCCACGAGCGTGCTGCACTTGCCAATAAGGCTCAGGCAGATTTGTTTATCTCTATCCACTGCAACATCATGCCTCCCGGCCCTCGCGCTGCAGGCATCTACGGCACGGAAACCTATGTCATGGGCCTGCACACTGCCAACCACAACCTGCAGGTAGCCAAGCGGGAAAACGCTTCCATCCTATTGGAAAACGACTACCAGCAACACTACGATTATGACCCGGAATCCCCTGAAGGCCATATTTTCTTTTCCATGTACCAAAATGCGTTTCTAGATCAAAGCATCCGCCTTGCGGAAAAAATCGAATTGCAATTCGGTGGCAATGGAAGGAAATCAAGGGGTGTCAAACAGGCAGGTTTTGTCGTACTAAAATCTACCGCCATGCCCAGCGTTTTGATTGAAACCGGTTTTCTAAGCAATGCATCAGAACAGCAATTCCTGCTCCAGACAGCCGGACAAAATCAGATCGCTCAAGCCATACTCGATGCCTTCTCCACGTACAAAAGCGAACTGGATGGAAACAATGCAACAGCCAGCCCGCAATGGGTTCAAACCACCAAACGCAAAGCAGGAACGGAAAATCCCCCCGCTGTCCTCTCCTATACAGCCCCCGAAACCAAAACACCCAAAGAAATCAAACTATGGTACCAGGTTCAGCTGGCAGCCTCCCGAAACCAACTGAGCCCGGATTACTTCATGGCTGTAGGTTCCAGTTATTCGATAGAAGTTGCCCGCGAAGACAATTATTTCAAATACCGCGTAGGTAATTTTTACAGCCTCGAAGAAGCCGAACTCACACGACACGCCCTACGCAGTTCAGGCTACCCCGATGCTTTTGTAGTTCCCTTTCATAATGGCAAGAAAATCAGCCTGGAAACAGCCAGAAAGCTGAGTCAGGATTAAGAAAAACGCAACACAATCAAACTTCCTGTTGTTTTCTTACCATTATTGCGACCGCATTAACTTACTTTTGCGGTTCGTTTCATCAAAAATGTCTGTTTAATGTCGAATGAAGTCAAAATTGGCATCCTCGCCACGGTCGCGCTGGCACTTTCTTACTGGGGATACAAGTTTATTCTGGGAAGTAATATTCTTAAAAATTCCAATACCTATTATGTTTATTATGAGGATGTAATGGGACTACAGATTGGCACCAATGTAACCATCAACGGCGTTCCGGTAGGTAGCGTAGCCAATGTAGAACTATTGCCTGACCAGGCCGAAACGGTCAAAGTTACCCTGGACATGCCCGAACACATCAAAGTGCCCCGTAGCACTGTCGCCCTTATTTATCCTGCCGGATTTATGGGGGGAACAAATATGAAACTTAGTTATTCATCTCCCTGCTCCGGAGACGACTGCGCCAAAAGCGGAGATGAACTCAAAGGGGAGGTACAGGGAATGATGGCGAGTATGATCGGTACCGATGAAATCAGCCAACTTTCCGATGAGCTTACAGCCGGACTATCCGGCGCCATGGATGAGTTTCTGGGTGAAAAAAGCAATACGCCACTGGCCATGTCCATACGCAACCTCAATGCTACCATGGCAAATCTGAACGAGGCCTCCGGGAAACTAGACCAATTGATGGGGCAGAGTTCCGGCAAAATAGACAAGAGCCTCAAACACGTTGAAACGCTTACGGGAGCCCTGGCAGACAGAAAAGCACAACTGGAAGCAATCCTCGACAATACCGCACAGATCTCAGGCCAGGTAGCTGAAGCCGATCTTACAAAAACCATTGCCGAACTCAACCAAACGATCAGTTCCCTGCAGGAAACCATTTCTTCCGCAGATCAGGCTTTGTCCGAAATAAATGACCTTGTCAACGGGATCAACGCAGGTGAGGGCACTATGGGTAAGCTTTTTGGGGATGAAAGTCTGTATGAAAAGCTGGAGGCTACCAGTGACAACCTGGACTCCTTGTTGACCGATATTCAAGACAAACCCTATCGGTACATCCCTCTGAAAAGCAGAAATAAGGTCAAAAAATACGATCGAAAGGACGAACTGACTGCCGGTAACGGCAGCAATTAATGCAAATCCTCAATATGTATCCTCCAGCCACTTGCCAGGAGGATACATGTTGACCTCAGGTTCCAACACAATCCCAAAGCGCGCACTGATATCTGTTGCCACCATTTTGGCAAATTCCAATATCTCTTCCCCTCCGGCTCCCCCCACATTGACGATTACCAATGGTTGCCTGTCATGACAAGCTACCCTGCCAATTTGTTTGCCTTTCCAGCCGCCCTTGTCCAACAACCAGGCAGCGGGAATTTTGTACTGCCCTTCCCCCTGCGGGAAAAATACAAGATCGGGGTATAGGTTCAACAAAGTTTCAAATTGAGCACCCTCTACCACGGGGTTCTTAAAAAAGCTACCGGCATTGCCCAACAGAGCAGGATCCGGCAACTTGCTTTTTCGAATGTCGATAACCGCCCGGGCCACATCTGATGGCTTTCTTTTTTCCGCAGGAATATGCTGCAAGCGGCTTTCCAGATCGCCATAAGCTGTTTTAAGGCTGTGGCTGGCTGCACTCAGCAATAAAAACAAACGGGTGATGACAAATCGCCCCTTCCAGTCCTCTTTGAAGCGACTGCTCCGATAGCCAAAGCGACAGACTTCCTTGTCCAATGTCACCAACTTTTCTTGCTCTATATCGTAGGCTTCCAGGCTAAGCAGCAAATCAGACAATTCCACTCCGTAGGCACCTATGTTCTGTATCGGAGCCGCGCCGGCAGTGCCCGGAATCAGAGAGAGGTTTTCCAACCCGCCAAGTCCCTGTTCCAGGGTCCAGGCGACAAAATCTGCCCAATTTTCTCCCGCTGCTACTTCCACCAGTCCTTTCCCGGGAACTTGGTCGGCTTGTCGGAAAGACTTCCCCAACAAACAATTTTTTATAACAAGGCCGGGAAAATCAGCAGCAAAGAGCACATTGCTCCCTTCGCCCAGAATCAAGGCCGGGCGTACGCCGGAGCGCAGCAATGCCACCAGATCCGTCAGGTGATGTGCTTCCGCAAACCAGGCAGCAGTAACATCGGCATGAAAGGTATGCTGGTCAATCAGGCTGACATCCTTCCTGATTCTCATAGCGTACCGGGCTGTTTTTTACTGTCTTGCTCAAATTGCAGCACAGCCAGCGCTCGATAAACCCCATTTTCGATCTCATTCAGTTCGTCGTGGGTACCTGACTCTACAATTTTACCATCTTCGATGACAAAAATCTGGTCCACGTTTCGAATGGTAGACAGCCGATGGGCAATGATGATGGAAGTACGCCCTTCCATCAACTTATCCAGTGCCTCCTGTACATAGCGCTCAGATTCTGCATCAAGAGAAGACGTAGCCTCATCCAGCAACAAAATTGACGGATTGCGCAGAATGGCTCTCGCAATCGCGATGCGCTGTCTTTGTCCGCCGGAAAGCTTGATTCCCCGCTCTCCAACCACCGTATCCAGACCCTCAGGAAATGAGCGGATAAATTCCAGTGCATTGGCCTGAGCTGCAGCCTCCAGCACCTCCTCTTCCGTGGCTTCAGGTTTGCCATACAGTATATTTTCCCGAATGGTGCCGCCAAACAGGATGACTTCCTGGGGCACAACAGCGATATTCCTCCGGTAAGCAGTCAGGTCATACTTACTTACTTCCTTGCCATCCACCCTGATTGCTCCCGATGACACCTGATAAAATTGCAACAAAAGCTGAATGATGGTGGATTTACCCGCTCCGGAAGAGCCTACCAAAGCCACTTTGCTGTTGGGACGAACGTCAAAACTGATTCCCTTCAATACCTCCACATCCGGTCTTCCGGGGTAGCTGAAATGCACCTTGTCGTAACTGATTTCTCCAACCATTCGATTCAAAACACTTGAATCCTCTTCTGTGGGTTCCACTTCTGAGCGGCTGTCAATGATTTCAAGGATGCGCTCTGTCGCTCCCACTGCCGAGGCCAGAGCTGTATAAAGATTGCCCAGTCCGCCGATAGCTCCTCCGATGATGCCTGTGTAAAGTATAAAAGAAAACAGATCTCCTACCTGCATGTCTCCGGATTCTACCAGCATGGCTCCTTGCCATAAAATAAAGAAAATAGCTCCGAAAAGAATCGTTATGATAAATACGAAAAACAAGCCTCTTACTACTGCAAATTTCAAAGAAACCTGTACTACCTCATCGATAGACCTGCCATAACGTCGCAGTTCGAGCCATTCATTTGCGAATGCCTTGACCACGGAGAAAGACTGCAGGGTCTCTTCGACTATGGTATTGGTCTGTGCCAGAACATCCTGTCTTTTCTTTGACATTTTGCGAATGTAGCGCCCAAAAAAGAAAGCCGCCAAAACAACAACCGGAAAAGTCAGCAACATGATCACCGACAGTCGCGGAGTAAGCCAGGCGATGATAATGACACCGGCTATCAGGGTTACAATTTGACGAATAAACTCTGCCAACGTAACAGAAAAAGCATTTTGCAGCTGCTCCACATCCGTCGTTATACGACTGGTTAATTCTCCTATCCTCCGCTGCTCAAAGTAAGCATACTCCTGTGTGATCAACTTCCCATACAATGCTTTGCGCACATCTGCCATCCCCTGTTCGGATACTCTGGCGAATAAAATGGTCCGAAAAAAAGAAAAAAGACCCTGAATCACCAGTATGACCAGGAAAAACAATCCGTACTCCAACAAACTGAAATCAAACTTAGGAGTGCCATTGGCTTTGTTGGCCATCTCTCCGGCAGCTCCCGGAAACACCATAAACAACAAACTCGACCCTACCAGCATCAGCATACCCAGTGTAAATTGCCAGCGATAAGGACGGATAAAAGAGAAAACCTTTACTGCACGTTGTAGTTTTTCCTTATTGAGACGCGGCTTTTCTCCGTCCGCAGTCCCCGTTTTTTTTCGCATTCCCATAACTGCATAATTTAGATTGGCAAAGCTAAGGCATTGACAGAAATAATAGCCGATACGAGTCGGAAATGGCCGGTAAAAATCATTTTTTTGCCAAAAATAAGAGTGGGTCAATGCCAAAGCTTCATAATGAGTCTGCTTCTACATACCTTTATCTTTATTTTTGCGTTTTAGCTATCGCAAAAAAGACACACACTATGAATAGACTGATTGTTGCAGCTGCTCTGCTACTGATGCCTTTTTTCCTTCGTTCCCAGATTGTTGAAGCCGGTTTTTCCGGAGGTGTTGCCATGTACAGTGGAGACCTTACCCCTAAGGGTTTTGGCCTTTACCTGCAAGATTCCCGGCCTGCCATTGGATTTTTCAGCCGGATGAATTTTTCTTCCCGCCTGGCTGCCCGCTTTGCCGTCAATTTTGCTTCCGTAGGTGGCGATGATGAAAATACTCCCAATGTCGGACGAGGACTTAGTTTTCAAAGTGACATACTAGAAATTTCCTCTTCTGTCGAGTGGAATGTTTTCCGCCTGGGGAGTTCTGAATATGGGGAAGTATTTCCTTTCGTTTTCGCCGGGATAGGCTATTTCCACATGTCCCCCGAAGCACGCCTGGAAGATACCTGGGTAATGCTGCAAGCATTGGGAACAGAAGGGCAGGGACTTCCCGGTTATCCGGAGCCTTACAACCTGTACCAGCTCATGGTTCCTTTTGGAGCAGGCTTCAAACTCAAACTCAATGAA
>JALQTV010000111.1 GCA_023268675.1 Saprospiraceae bacterium
ATTGTGTTCTCAACCTTAATCGTCATCTCGTACGCTGTACTCTCATCTAATCTGATCTCCCCAACTGTCAAATCCAAGGGGCCGGGACCATCAGGATCCGAGGCTACCGCTACTACCGGAGTGCCTCCACTCACCGGACTGAACGTAAGCGTAACCTTGTCTATGATTTCCTCTTCGTTTTCACAGGGGGGAGCCGCAGGATCTTCTTCTACTGCCAAATTGAAGGTCAAATCAAAATCCGTGTCTCCTGTCTCTACGGAGGAAGAGGCTGATTTCGTCCCTGGCTGATGCTTCAAAATCACCCTGAATGTACCTGCTACATTGCCATCCACACAGGCACTTGTCCAGCTGGTAATGATGCCAATAGGCCTACCATTGCTATCCAAATCGCCATAAGCTACCGGATCTGCAGAATTATCCAGGTTACCGTCACCGGAGGGAGACTCAAACAATCCAAGAGAATAGCCAAAGAAGAACTGGTATTCTGTGCCTTTACTGAGAATTTCAGCAGTAAGATTTTGTTCTCCGATAGCATCAATTACACTGACTCCCAAAACATAGGAAGTGCTCTCTGACAACTTAATTTCATCTAAAACCTGCAAACCTGCACTGCCCTCTCCATCAGGATCCTGGGCACGAACAACGACAGGAACACCTCCTCCTTCAGGTGAAAAAGTGAGGATGACATCCGTTATTCCTGTCACACTCCCGGTAGATGCCGCAATCCGGGAAGGCAGGATCAAACTCCCCAATCCTAGCAACAAAAGCGTTTTAATTGTTGTGTTGAAATTATCCATAAACTTAGTTTTTTTTTGAAACAATATTGCAATATAGCAAAACGCAACAATGTTTCAAAAGCTATAGCCGAGAGAAACAATAAAATTTCGTCCCAATCCATCAGCGAAATAGCGCAACCGATCGGTATAACTTCTAAACCGTGTGTTCAGGATATTTTTCACCTGTACCTGAAAGTCCAGTTTTTTCCAACGGGTTTTAAAAGCCGCATCCATTAGAAAATAAGCGCCCGGAGGAGCCAGGATGTCAAAATCCGAAGCATCATTGGCAAAACGATCCAAATCGTTTTGGTAGGCATAAATAAACTCATTTACCGATATGATTCTGGGGTGTTGCCATTGCTCAAAGGTATAGGTACCGGATAATTGCAGCGAACTGTTTTTCAGAAAAGGAATACCGGGTTTGTATTCCAGGTCGTAATTAATTTTTGCCGGAGGCTGCCCCGCAAAGAAGTCATTGTTGTCAATCTGTTTTGACCAGAGATAACTGGCCTTCATACGGGAAATAAGTTTGGAAGAGTGCTTCCAGTCCACTGCCAGATCCAGGCCCCAAAGCAGGGCATTGGTCTGATCGTAGATGAAATAGACGAAGTAACCCCGTGGTGTTTTCGTCAATCCACCCGGCTTGGCGTAGATAAAGTTTTCAATGTAATTGATATAAGCAGTGCCCTCAAGACGGAACTTTGGCTTGTCAAGGTTAAAGGTATTGATCCATTTGTAACCCACTTCAGAAGGTATGGGGCGGTCACTTTCATCCAAAATGCCCTCACTTGTGCTGATAAAATCAAATCGCTCGTCAATGGTGTATCGCCACAAGCCGTATTCCAGAAAAAAGCTGTGCTGGCCGAAGCGATAGAGTTCTGCCACATTAGGTGGACGCCAGGCAGTCCCGAGGTTGGATCGAAAGGTACTGTATTTGTCCAAGCTTTTGAGGTAACCCAGAGTAGCGCTGAAATTCTGGTATGCCAGTTCATTGCGATAAATCGTATTGTCCGGCTCCCGACCCGTAATCACAGCCTCCATATAATCGAAGCGTGCACCAAATTCCAGCAGATGCTCCTCCCCAAATTCAAGGATTTCAATCAAATAAACCCCGTATTTATTCATATCGTAATTTGGAATAAAAGGAACTGTACCGGTACCGGGCAGGTTGTCATTGGCTTGTTTCAACCATTGAAGTCCAAAATGCCCTCTGAGCTTACCAATTTCGGGATGGCGGTAATTCAGATCCAGAGATTGTGTCAGCAATTCCAAATCAATATTGGGTGCTGTCCCTCTGCGGACTCCAAACTCTTTCCTTCGATTAAATTGATGTCCGTATTGCACCTCGAGAGAATGTTTTTCGCCAATTAATTTGGCGGTAGCCTTGAAAAGATCATGGCCTACCTCCTGTCTGGGTGCGTCAATATGGTAGGAAAAAGGATCAACGATCAGAGGCGTATCCCGTTCAATGGCGCTGGCCAGATCCGTCAGGTTGCCAAAAACCGAGGCGCTGAGTATGCCCAATTTTTGATCAAAATGGCTGTAAAAAAGTTCTACGTCCAATTCGGGCAGGAGGTGAACTCTTGCGCTCCCGTAGATGCTCTTTTCTTCTTTGCCCGTATTCGTCAACAAATAATCCGGTGCCTGCAAATCTCCCTGCTGGACCAAAGAAGCCCCACCAAGGATGCTCCACCACTTGAAGCCTTTCCCCAGAGTCGCACTGGCTTCTCCGGATTTTCCATTTGACTTCCCGGTAAGATCCAAAGACGCTTTCCAGGGGGAAGAAAGTTCCATTTTTTTCGGATTGACAATGATCACTCCCCCCAGAGCATCGGGGCCAAAGCGCACCGTAGCAGCCCCTTTGATTACTTCAATTTCATTGGCCAAAGAGGCGTCTATTTCAGGAGCGTGCTCAGAGCCCCAGTTTTGGAACTCATGCCGCACTCCATTGTTGATGACAAGGATTCTGTTGCTGTGCAGCCCATGTATCATGGGTTTGACGATATTCTGGCCGGTACTGATCGTATTGACACCAGCAATTTTACTGACTACATCCCCCAGAGCTTCTGTCTTGGAGCCTTCCAGCTCTTCCACCGACAGTTTAACGCCTGTACCCGACTCCAAATCCCCCTTAGAAATAGCCTTTCCCTCTACTGTGATTCCTTCCAACTGAAAGACTTCCTCCACCATGAAAATTTCCATTTCAGCATGGTGAAAGTCATGATGATGGCTGACAGCGCCATAACCAATTCTGGAAAACATCAGATCGTATTCCTTTTCACACAAACCGAAAAAAGAAAATTTTCCGGAATCATCAGTAATGGTGCCCATAGAAGTATTCGCAATTTGAACCGCCACGTAGGCCAGAGGTTCCTTGCTCACCTTGTCATATACATGCCCTTCGATGGTGTAGGTACAGTCCTTCCTATCCTGTGCTGATATAAGCCCGGGCAGGGCAATTTGCAATACCAACAGATAAAATATAAATTTGTAATTGTTCATAACAATCAGGTATCCTTTATTGCAAAGTAATTTAAGTAAAATACAGACACAAAATGCAATATCATTGCAAAAAAGGAGCGATAAAAGCTTAAATTTGTGTTAAATCAGGATCCGACAGGTCTGATTTAATCTCAACCGGAGCAAATCACCTATGAATAGCATACAAATACTGGAACAAAGTGGACTGAGTAAGACTGAAGTAAGGAAGAAAGTACTCGCGCTTTTCATAGAAAGTCAGAGTGCCCTTTCGCTGTCTGATATAGAATCTGCCTTCAGCAAGATAGACCGCATTACGCTTTACCGCACCCTGAAAACCTTCGAGACAAAAGGGATCATCCACAAGGCTGTGGACGGCACCAACCATCCCAAATATGCCATGTGCGAAGCCAGTTGCAGCGAGCACAAACACCACGACAACCACGCCCATTTTCATTGTCTTTCCTGCGGAAAAACTGTTTGCTTTGAACAGGTTGCCAATCCTTCTATTCCTGAAGTTCTCAATGGATATACGGTTGAAGAGACGACGCTGATCTTGTCAGGTACCTGCAAGGATTGTCTGGAAGAATAAAAAATTCCAGTGCTCCACCGAAGCGGAACCCTGGAATTGCCGTAAAAAGATAAGCCGGATTCTGTTACTCCCTAAGGAGCCACTATCATTTATCTAGGCCTTTCATCACTAAAAGGCTCTATCTGCCTACCCCTTCTGACTATACGAGATAACCGGACGAGCAGCCCGGCTCCCTGAAAGGGAATCAGAATGTACATGGCATTTCAACCCACAAGGTTTATCCCAAAGGCATGTTGCCATGCCAGTGCGTGCGCTCTTACCGCACGTTTTCACCTTTACCGCCCGGTGGCAAGCACCGCACGGAAGTCTAGTTTCTGTGACACTTTCTGTCCACAGCCCGTTCCCGGGCTGCAGCCCATCCGTTAGATGGCGTGGTGCTCTTTGTTGTCCGGACTTTCCTCATCTCCTTACAGAGCCGCGATAGTGTTTTTTACAGCCTGATTAAAACCGTATGGCCTTTCAAAAAGTTCCACCAAAAGCCAACAACAATTATTATTCGTTATTTTTGGTGTAAGTTTGTGACAAGAAGCCTCACTTTATTCTGCCTTACATGATGAAAAAGCAGCATATTTTTCTGCTGGTTGCGGTAATCCTGAGCTTTGCTAGCGCCTCTCTCCTCAAGCAATATGCCCAATGGGAAACACCCCTGGCTGATGTTCAAAACAACATGGAAGCCTACGTCCGGGATATTTCAGCTGAAATAATCCCTGTGCTCAACGATTTTGACGGAACGTCACTAAACCTTCCCCGGCCAACTCCCTGGCTTAATTGGTATTTATACGAATCGGAAAAACTGATTTACTGGACAGACAAGGAACTCCTTCCTCCTGATCCTGACCTGGCAGCCACCCTGACTGGGCTGCCCCAACTGCTGGAAACAAAAAACGGAAGCAGCCTGATCTATTCCAAAGCACTATCAAAAAATGGCAAACCTTTACTGCTGATAGCCTCTCTGACGCTGTACCACAAGTTCCCACTGGACAGCCCTTATCTTCCTGAAAAATTGATACTTGATGGCAAAGAACTTGCTCCGCTGGTACAAATAAGCAGCCAACCGGGAGCGCATCCCGTACTCGATGCAAAAGGAAGGGTTTTATTTTATTTGCATGCGACCAGCACGCCTGCTTTTCCAAACCTCTATTATGGCGTTTTCCTACTATATCTGATTGCATATTTTTTGCTTATCCGCCTGACCAATAGCATGGTTACCCAATTCGATGGGCACTTTAACCCCTGGCTGACAACCCTGGGAGTACTGTTTGTCGCCTTTCTAATACGAGAGAGCATGCTGCTAAACCTGGTTGGCGTATTTCAAGACATGCCTCTGTTTTCTGACAGACAAAAAGCTGCCTATCTGGGGAAACTTCTGGCAGACAACTTACTCTTGCTTTGGCTGGCAATATATTTCCACCAACAAAACCATCCACTGCCTTCAATACAATCAAAATCTGTGTTCCGGCTAGCCCTGAGCCTGGGTACTTATGTGTTGATAATAACAACCCTGCTTCTCTTCAGCTATATGCTAAAAAAACTGGTAACTGACCCCGGTTTGGACTTTGACTTTGACCACATCTTTGCCATTAATGGAACGAGTCTCCTGGCCGTATTCGGCATCCTTTTGGCTTTATTTTCGCTGTTTCTGTTTTCTCACCGCCTTTTACTTGCAAGCAATACCAGGGATCTGCCTTTCAGGCAAAAAATCATGACGCTGTCAGGGGCTATGCTTATGGGAATTCCTATTGCTATGCAATGGTTTGAAGCGAGGGAATTCTGGCCCATCCTCGGAATAGCATTGATTTACCTGGGCTTGTTTGAGCTGTTTATGGATACAAGCACTCCCGGTCTAAGTTGGCTTGTCATCTGGCTTGCCTTTTTTTCGGGTTTCACCGCCATTGTTTTGTATCGCTTCAATCTGCAAAAAGATGCGGACAAATGGCTGTCCTATGCCCCTGTACTGGCCAATCCCGAAGATGCGATGGCAGAAGCAGCCCTGCAGCAACTAGGAGACAAATTGATGCGCGACAGTACCATACTTGGCTATTTCAACACCCCGGTTCCATTTACGATCGATGCCGAAATCCTGGATCAAGCAATAGATCCTTACTTTATGGAAGAAAACTACCTCTCTTCCAATTACGAATATTCCCTTTTCCTGATCAACCTTCCCTTCAGAGAGTCCCTTATCCGCAAGCGGGAAGCCAATCCTGCCTGGGAATTGAGTTCCGGTGCCCTCCCATCTAATCCGGTCCAGAAATATCCGGATGTTTCCAGATTGGTACAATTTCGGTCAAATATGACCCTTTTCTGGAAGAAAATACTCCCTACTCCGGGCAATCCGAATAGTCGAAACGAGGTCTATCTGACCCTTTCACCACGATTAAAAGATCACAACAGACTTTATAGGGAAATATTTCGGGACATTCCTTTCAAAGGGCTCACAGACCTGGAAAAATTTGACTTTGCACTCTACAACGAAAATGCTGAAATACTCAAAAAAGGAGTCACAAATGCCGCTCTGAGAGAAAAAGCC
Organism: Saprospiraceae bacterium; assembly: GCA_023268675.1. Lineage (GTDB taxonomy): Bacteria > Bacteroidota > Bacteroidia > Chitinophagales > Saprospiraceae > JALQTV01. The sequence continues at coordinate 6,377 of JALQTV010000111.1, forward strand.
ATTCCGCTATCTGCCGGCGAACACCTGATAGTTGCAGGCAATGACCGAAAAGACCTGATTTACAAAGGCCAGGATGGCAAAGTAGTAGTGATAGGAAAGGCCTATGGCGGTGGAAGAACATGGCTGTCTTTGTTTTCCTTTTTGTTCATTTTACTACTGCTGTTCCTGTCCGGCTTGCTTTCACTGGATCGCCTCACCCCCATTTTGCCTGCCTCTCTATACATCGACAACTTTCTCCAGCCTTCGCTTCGCACCCGCATACAAGCATCCATTCTTTCGCTGATTCTGGTCTCCTTTGTGATCATCGCTTTTGTCACCATAGCTTTTTTCCGAAATTCTTCCCTCTCTTATCTGGAAGACAAAATACAGTCCAATTTAAATGCCGTCCTTTCAGATATCCGCTACAAAGCTATTTTCGAAGCCGACAGCATAAACTGGACAGGACTCATTCGTCCTATGGCAAGCATTCACGGAATGGACATCAATGTGTATGATTCCGAAGGCAAACTGGCTGCATCCTCTGCCGGCTATGTTTTTTCAAAAGGAATTCAGGCAGCCCTGATGAATCCTCATGCACTGGAAAGTCTCCGGAAAGATCCCGGACTGCTTAGGATACAATCGGAAAAAATTGGTCAACTTTCTTACCAGACAGCCTATGCCTCTCTGTTGATACCCCGGGCAGGTACTTTCTACCTGGGTTTGCCTTTTTACAGCCGCAAAAATGCACTACGAACAGACATCTACCAATTTATGGGAACCCTCATGAGCACCTATGTATTTTTGCTGCTCATCGCCGGTGCCCTGGGGCTATTTGTCACCAATTCCATCACCCATCCGTTGGCCCGGATCGGAGAGAAACTCAAAGGCCTTGAATTGGGTGCACAAAATGAAGTCTTGGAATGGAATACCAACGACGAACTGGGGGAACTCATCCGCCAATACAACCTCATGGTCAGGCAGCTAGATGAAAGCGCCCAGAAACTGAAACAATCCGAGCGGGAAGGCGCCTGGAGAGAAATGGCCCGACAGGTGGCTCATGAAATAAAAAATCCGCTCACGCCAATGAAACTAAGCATTCAGCATTTGCTTTATGTCCAGCGCAATGACCCCGAAAAGGCCGAAGCCTTGCTCCCGCGTGTTTCCAATACCTTGATTGAGCAAATTGACAGCCTCTCCAGAATCGCCACCGAGTTTTCAAACTTTGCTCAGATGCCCAAAGCCGAAAACCAGTATTTCAACTTGAATGAACTCGTTCAGAAAGCTTTCGATCTATTTGCACAAAACCAGTCCGAAAACCTCAACATAGAGCTCTTTTTGCCGGAGGCCGAATACCCTGTCTATGCAGACAAAGAACACCTACTAAGGGTTCTCAACAACCTCATCACCAACGCCATCCAGGCCATGCCGGAAGACAGGAAGGGGAAGATCTCGATCCGCCTGAGCGAAAACGACGGCATCCTTACGCTGGAAATCGAAGACAATGGCAAAGGCATACCCGAGGAAACCCGGGAAAAGGTATTTTCTCCTTATTTCACGACCAAATCTTCCGGTACAGGATTGGGCCTGGCAATTTCGAAGAATGTCATCGAAGCCATGGCAGGAAAAATATACTTCCAGAGCACGGAAGGAATGGGTACTTCTTTTTTCATCAAATTGCCACTTGCTGATAAAGATTAGCCCTGGGGAACTAAACCTTCACTGTACCTATTTGTTTCCCTCCCAAATAAACAAGCAACGCATTGAAAACAGCTATCATCGGTGCAGGAATCGCAGGACTGGCCACCTCCATCAGACTGGCCGTCAAAGGACATGAAGTGGAAGTTTTTGAAGCCAATGAGTATCCAGGAGGTAAATTATCTGCCTTTGAGCAAGACGGATACCGCTTCGATGCAGGACCCTCCCTGTTTACCATGCCACAATATGTAGATGAACTCTTTCGCCTGGCCGGCAAAAACCCCTCTGATTACTTTCAGTATGAAAGCCTGGATCTGGTGTGCAATTACTTCTGGGAAGATCAGACACGTATGAGTGCCTGGGCTTCGCCCAAAAAATTTGCTGCCGAAGCTTCTGAAAAACTCCAGGTTCCAGAACAACAAGTCTTGAGGATATTGGCTGATGCCGAGCAAAAATACCAGCTGACTGGCAAAACCTTCCTGGAAAAAAACCTGCGAAGCTGGAAAACCTGGCTGACCACCGATGTAGCTCGTGCCATGTCTCAACTGCACAAACTGGATATTTTCCGAAGCA
>JALQTV010000112.1 GCA_023268675.1 Saprospiraceae bacterium
AAAAATACAATCTAAACCGTCTAACTGCAGCAAGCATTCTGGACGACTATAGCGAAAGATTGCAGCAAGAGCTGGAAGAGCGGCAGTCTTTTATAAACATAGAGGGAGTCGGTAGTTTTTATGTGGATTACAAGAGTGAGTTGTTGTTTTTTGAGGACAAGGTATCCCGGGCAGGAACCATTCCCGGCTTTTCACCGGTACCTATTCAGCCTTTCGTGCGCCTTTCGGAGGAACAAAAACCGGAGCAAGGCAAAAGAAAAGCCCTCATTAAGCTTCCTGCTTTGTTTTCGCTACTATCCCTGTGCTTTGTTTTCTGGATTGGAAGTCAGGTAAGCAGCGAGGAGCAAAGTCCCTCTGATGCTGTGTCAATTCCGGTTGATTTGACGGATGAGCACAGCTCCACTTTCCGAGAGATTGGAACTCATAATGATCACTTGTTCCCGCTTACCGTCATCAATAGCGACGCCAACGGTATTCGGTGAAACCTCCCCAAGGTCATCTGCATGTAAAATCAGAAAATTGGTGGCTTTGTCCAGTGTCACCGGAAAATTTCTTTTGGTTTTGGAAACCCGGTACTGATATGCTACTTCCTCGCCGTTGAGAAAAATGGTAATGATATCGCCATCGACGGTGCCATTATCCCAGACTCTGATGTATAGCTGATCGCTTTCCACTTCCAGAATATGAGATACTTTGATCCGCCTTTCATGATCGGGCTTGTAGTCCTCCTGTACCCCTGCGATCACCTTTTCTATTGTCTTTGACAAAACGGGTTTTTCAAGAGTCACCTTACCTGGAGCGCAAATTCCTGACGGTCCCGGTGTATTTTCCAATTGCCCCGACCAATTCCCTGTCAGTACATAGCGATGAGATTCCTTCTTCAGCGCAAGTTTTGCCTCTTTGATGCACCACTTCCAGTTCGGATCATTTTTTTTGATCACTTCCAGTTCCTTCAAAATCACGCTGCTGTCTGCTTCCGTTAATTGCCATTCCAGCGCATGTGTGGCATCCCCCCCATTGTCTTCAGAAACAATATAGGATGTACCGCTCCCCTCCCCGGCCAAATCCAAGGCATAATAAAAACCATAATCTCTGTCGGACTGAGAAACCACGCCTGTCCAGGCTCCTTCAAAAGAAAAAGGAACAGGAACTTCTACGACTACCGTATCTGTTTTAAGTCCCGGTTGGCTAAGCTGCATGATGCCCGGAGAACAACCCTCAGCTGTCCAGGTACCCTCGAGAGCATAATCGGCAGGGGTCCAGGTTAGTTTGGCGTATTTCAGGCACCATCTGGGCTTCAGCGGAAACAACTGTTCCAGTTCCTGTATTGCCAAGCCCTCGCCATCCGGGAAAGCCATCAGTTGGAAAGCTGCCGAATCGGAGCCGTTTATTTTTTTGGAAGTAGCCAATCCCTGGTATGTGTTATTGCCGGAGTCCTCAAGAGAAAGTACATAAGAGAAAGTATCTTTTCTGCCCTCCTGAAAAATAATGCCTTCCCATCGACCGGACAAGTCCTGTGCTGCCAGGACAGTGATCCGGGTCATTGTGGCAAGCAGGAACAGGAAAGTCGTAAGCAGCAATTTTTTTTTCCCGAAGGGAGGAAACAAACAACAATTCATCTCTGAAATTTAGTTTGGCGGGACACTACCAGTCGAACCTGAGCAGTGCATAAACCGCCTGGTGTGGCTGTCGGATCTTTTCCCCGCCAGGGGTTTTGACCACAGAAGCGGTCTTATCTTCATCGCAGACCACGAAAGCTGTTTTTTTATTGATAAAGCTCATGCCTTCGGCTTTATGAGGAAGCCTGAAAGGCTGATTGTCCTCGCCAAGAACCAGAATCGGTGGCAATCCCTTGCGCAAGTTTTCCATTGGCAGGTTCCAGAAATACGTTTCGAAAGGCTGGCCTTCCTCCTCCCAGGTTGTCATGATAAAAATGCTGTTGGAAGCTTCGTGGTATTCCAGTGAAGAAATGCCGAGGGTTTTGTCTATGCCTGCTGCATCTGCCGGTTCGAATTCATAGATCTTTTCGAGCACCGGATCTACAATCACCCCATCCCGGGATTTGATAAAGCTGGCTTTGACCAGCATAAAAGTCTCGTGTGCCTGCGTATAATCTTTGCCTGTCTCGCGAATGCCAAAGAGTATGCTGTTGTCCGGTAGCACGGTGAGGCCTTCAATTTTGAAATAAGACACTCCCCGTGGATAACGCCAGTTGCGAAGGATGTCCTGGAACACCGGACGCAGGCTCTTGGAACTATAAATGCCGTCCTCTTCTGTGCCGAACAAAAGTCGGGGTGCGTTTTCCTTGCCCTCTTCCCAATAAAACAAGGTATTGTAGCTGTCCCAAGCGCGGGAATCTGTCTGGATCCTATCGAAGGCCGAAGCAGCGAAGTACAATCCGCCGGCAGGCAGTCCGGCAAAAGATTCGATTTTTGAAGCCTGGTTAAACAGGCCTGTTCCATAGGCTTGTACATCGGAATTCAAAGCCTTTGGATTGTTGACCTTACTCAGAGAAACGCTGAACACATTGTTGTGCCCCTCTCCGGGGATGTACTTGTCATTGGCAATTACCAGCCGATCTCCTACTCGCTGTACCGCGGAGCTCTCGCAAAAAACAGGTTTTCCGCTATCGTCAGACAATCCTGCTTCGAAACAATCCAGCAACTCCAGGCTCAACTGTGTTGCCCGGATGGCACTATCGGGGGTCATTTGCTTTCCTGATGCACAAGCATGCAGGGTGAGCAGCAGTATCCAGGAAAAGACATGCAAGCGATGCAACATGATTTGAATGGTTATTTGCCTTTAAAATGAGCCGGGCGCTTTTCGATGAAGGCGGCGGCTCCTTCGCGAAAATCTTCGGTTCCGGCAGTCACTCCGAAAGCTTCCACCTCTTTGTCGAACCCTGAACCGGGATCTGCGAAATGTGCATTGACCAGTTTGATGACTTCCTGAATGGCCACAGGACCCTTGGTGGCGATTTTATTAATCAGGCTGAATGCTTTTTCCAGCAATTCCTCCTGGGGAACCAGGTAGTTGACCAGACCCCAATCCAATGCCTGCTGGGCATCAAACATATCTGCCGTCATCAGGTACTCCATGGCGCGTGTTTTGCCGATGTACTGGATCAGACGCTGCGTTCCGCCATAACCGGGGATGATTCCCAGGTTAACCTCTGGCTGGCCGAAGCGGGCGCTTGGAGAAGCCACCCTCAGGTGGCAGGCCATGGCCAGTTCGCAACCTCCTCCCAAGGCAAAGCCATTTACTGCGGCTATGACGGGTTTGGGAAACTGTTCGATCATAAAAAATATATCCTGCCCTTTTTTGGCCATTTCGGCACCTGTTTTAGGGTCAAGATCCAGAAACTCCTTAATATCTGCTCCGGCGACAAAGGCCTTGCTACCTGCTCCTGTGATGACTACCCCTTTGACCTCCGATGAGCGGGGGTCGTCGGAAGAAAAGAATTGGAACAATTCGAGCATGGTCTGCCTGTTGAGGGCATTCAATGCTTTCTCCCGGTTGATGGTCAGCACCAGGATGCCATCTTTTTCTTCTACCAACAGATTATCGTATTGCATGACAATGGTTTTTTGTGATGATCTGTGGTAAAAATAGCAAACCTTTCCAACAGCGAGGCCCTTCCGCCGCCAAATTGATTACCCTTCGCGCATGATTTTTTCCTGATGGTTGATAGACTCTTCGTGGATAGATTTCAGGACTGTACCTACAAAATCGGCGCTCAAACCTACGGCAGTACCTTTTTTGATGGATTTGTCGAGGATTTCTGTCCAGCGGGAAGACTGCAGGATCGCGATGTTGTTCAATTTCTTGTATTTGCCGATTTCTTCGGCTAGGTTCATGCGTCGGCCCAGCAAGTTGAGCAATTCTTCATCTATTTCATCGATCTCATGTCTGAGGTGTTCAATGCTGTCTTTGAAAGCCGCATCATCGGTAGTCGGGTTTCTGAATTGCAAGGAATGGTACAAATCACCAAACTGTGCAGGTGTAATTTGCTGTTTGGCATCACTCCAGGCATTGTCCGGATCGGGATGGGTTTCGGTCATGATCCCGTTGAAGTCAAGATCCATTGCATTTTGAGCTACCTCCAGCAAGGTATCGCGGCGACCGCAGATATGGCTATTGTCGCAGATGATCTGCAGGTCGGGGAACATGCTTTTCAATTCGATAGGAATCTGCCATCTTGGCACGTTGCGGTATTTGCTATCGCCGTGAATAGAAAATCCTCGGTGAATGGCAGCGATTTTGGTAATTCCTGCCTTATAGATTCTTTCGATGGCACCGATCCACAAAGCCAGGTCTGTATTGATCGGATTTTTGATCATCACGGGAATATCTACTCCCTGCAGCGCGTCTGCTACCTCCTGTACAGAGAAGGGGTTAACCGTAGTACGGGCTCCCAGCCACAATACATCGACACCATATTTAAGGGCTTCGAAAACGTGGTCGCGCTTCGCCACTTCGGTTGTCGTTTTCAAACCGGTTTCTTCCTTTACTTTTTTCAACCAGGGAAGGCCGATGGCACCTACCCCTTCAAAAGAATTGGGTCGGGTTCTGGGTTTCCAGATTCCTGCGCGGAACAAATCTACTGTTCCCAGCTCTGCCAATCCGCGAGCTGCTGTCAGTACCTGTTCTTCTGATTCTGCAGCGCAGGGCCCTGCAATGATGATGTGTGACTTGGGTTTGTCCAGAATGGACTTGAATTTCATTTCCATGATACCTGTTTTGATGGTCTGTTAAATTTTATTTGCGAAAGTACCTGTCAGGAAAGCATGCGTTTGATCGTATTGGCTTCCTTAATTAACTGGTGAAAAGTGTCAAAATCATTTTTTATGAGGAGGCTTCTAAATCGCGACAACTGGTTGATGTGTTCGTCGAGAACATCCAGCACATTGTCGCGGTTTTGCCTGAAAATCGGGATCCACATTTCTGCGGAACTTTTTGCCAGGCGAACGGTAGAACTGAAGCCACTGCTTGCCAGTTCAAATATCCGCTCCTCGTCTTTTTCCTTTTCCAGCACCGTCAGTGCCAGTGCAAAAGAACTGATATGAGAAATGTGCGAGATATAGGCCGTATGCACATCGTGTTCTTTGGCATCCAGAAAAGCCATTTGCATGGGAATGGACGCATACATAGATTTCACCAATTCCAATGCTGTGGGATCGCTCTTTTCTGCTTCGCAAAAAACGGTAAACTTGTAATCAAACAAATTCGGAATCGCAGCTTCGGGTCCTGAATACTCGGTTCCTGCCATGGGGTGGGTAGAGACAAATCTGTGTCTCATGGGGTGCGTTGCTACCGAATCCAGCAAACGCCCTTTGGTAGATCCCACATCTATTACCACCTGGTGTTCTCCAATTTTATCCAATACCTCGGGAAGCAAATGCAGCATGACATCTACGGGGGTGGACAACACAATCAAATCTGCTTTGCGGATTCCGTCATCAAGGGGCAAATCTTCATCAATCAATCGCCTGCGGATTGCTTTGTCCAGATTTTCCTGGCTGGCATCCACTCCGATCACATTGGTAGCAAATTTATTCTCTTTGAGCGTAATGGCCAGTGAACCTCCTATCAGCCCTACACCTACGATGCAAATGTTCATTATTGTTCCTTGTTAGTCAGTTTTTGTATTCGGTTTTTCGCTTCCTGGAGGGTTGCTGCCGGACTGCACAAGGATATCCTTACGTATCGGTCTCCTCCCTTGCCGAAGATGCCACCTGGGGTCAAAAAAACATGTGCTCCCTCCAACATACGGTCTGAAAGTTCGTAAGCGGAAGTCCAGTTATCCGGTATCTTTGCCCAGACAAACATGCCCACCTGAGCGGAATCGAAATCACAGTGGAGGGTTTGGAGAATTTCCTCGGCCAGCACCCGCCGCTGTCTGTACACCGCATTTAATTCATCGTACCAAGCGGCATCCTGGCCCAGTGCCTCTACGGCGGCTAATTGAAGCGGTTTGAACATTCCGGAATCCATATTGCTTTTGAAGCGTAGTATTTGCTGGAGGTATTGACGATCTCCGGCGATCATTCCCACGCGCCAGCCTGCCATATTGTGTGCCTTGCTCAGCGAGTTTAACTCCAGGGCAACCTCTTTGGCGCCTTCTACTGCCAACAAGCTCTGGGGTTTGTCATTCAAGATAAACGTATAGGGATTGTCATTGACCAACAAAAAGCGGTGTTTGCGGGCCAGGGCAACCAATTTTTCGAAATAAGTGCTATCTGCCTGCGCTCCGGTAGGCATATTAGGATAATTCAGCCACATGATCTTTACCCTGCTCAAGTCCTGTTTTTCCAGTAAAGCCAGATCTGCCTGCCAGCCCAATTCGGGTTTCAGTTCGTAGGTCAGCACTTCGGCGCCTGTCAATTTGCCCACTGCTGCATAGGCAGGATACCCCGGATCCGGCACCAGCACCAGATCCCCTGCTTCCAGGTAAGTCATGGAAATGTGCATGATCCCTTCTTTGGAACCCATAAGTGGGAGGATTTCTGTATCGGCATCCAGCTCCACCTGCATCCATTTTTGGTACCATTCGGCGAAAGCGCGGCGTAGTTCAGGTAAACCGGAATAACTCTGATAAGCGTGGGTGTCGGTTCGACGGCTCTGTTCGTTGAGTGTCTGTATCACTGCAGGTGCGGGGGGCAGATCGGGACTTCCGATACCCAGGTTCAGAACCTTCTTGCCTTCTTTCTGCATTTGGGCAATTTCCCTTAGTTTTTTGGAGAAATAGTACTCCTCTACTTCGCCGAATCGGCTGGCGGGGTTAATTACCGGAGCTTGAGGGTGCATAATTTCCTTTCTATTTAATTAACAAAAAATCAATGATCAAAGTGCCGGCCCTCCGTATAGCTGCCCAGTAACTTGAGGTCATGGGTAAGGGGCAAAATAGCATCTATCGCCTGAGTGGAAGAGAACTTTCCTTCCACTACAAAATCAACGAAAAACATATACTCCCAGGGCTTTCCTATGATGGGCATGGACTGTATTTTGGTGAGGTTGACCTGATAGGCTGACAATACCCCAAGTACCTGATAGAGGCTTCCAATTTCGTGATCCACTGCAAAGCTGAGTGAAATTTTTTCCTTGCCGGACTGTTCGGGTACCAGTTCATGGTGTTGTTCCAGGATAAGGAAGCGGGTATGGTTTTTTTTGTTTGTTTCTATGCCGGGGGCCAGAATTTCCAGTCCGTACATTTCTGCAGCAAGGGTACTGGCGATGGCTCCCGTAAAAGGGTCCTCATGGTCCCGGATATCTCTCGCGCTGAGTGCCGTATCCAGACCTTCGATTAATTTGATTTGAGGATAATCCCTGAAAAAGCGGGTGCATTGAGCGATGGCGATGGGATGGGAGTACACTTCTTTGAGGTCTGAAATTTTCGTCCCGGGCAGTGCCATCAGGTTTTGTTTGATTCGCAGAAACACCTCTCCGCTGATTCGGGCCGTACTTTGATTGAGGAGTTGGTAATTGTTCATCAAGCTACCCGCCAGTGTATTTTCGATAGCCATGATTCCTATATCGGCCTTTTCCCCTTTTTCAACGGCATTGATGAGCTGTTCGAAAGTTTCGCAGGGTACCACCTCTACAGGCCTGGGAGCAAAAAAATGTCTGGCGGCAATTTCGTGAAAGGCTCCTTCAAAGCCCTGAATAGCAACCCTTATCGGGTGATCCGGCAAAACTTCCGAGGCTGCCGGCGAGGTTTCATTTACTGCGTTCATGATTAGATGTTTATAAAAAAAAGTCCCCGTGGATCACAGGGACTTTTTTTGCTGAAAGCATACGTCAAAAAGTCCCTTTATTCCGGAAAATAAAAGAAATAGCTAAAATATCTGTTAAAGTAAATTTGGTCAGGCTGCATAAAAAACCGGTTGCTGAAAATGAAAGTGGCCCGAATTTCTCCGGGCCACCAATTTATTTTTTCATCTGTATTCAAAAACCAGCGACCCTTTTATGGTTGAGCATAAAAGTAAAAGCTAAAGTAAAAAGAATACACAGATGCACTTGTCAACATAATTCCGTTGTTTTAAGATTTTACAAACGTAAAGATTAATTTTGTGTCTTACAATAATCACAGGTAAATTTTATGACAACAACTCAAAATTCTGTTTGCATCCCGCTAAAAGCCGCTGATGGTCATCGCTTCGAACTCTATGTCAGGCATGCGGATCAGGCAGACGCCCCTGTGTTATTGCTATTCCCTGCACTGGGAGTGAGGGCCGGCTATTATGACTTACTGGCAGAGGTGCTGGCTACGGCGGGTTTTCATGTAGCCTGGTTTGATCATCGCGGCCAGGGCAAGTCTTCTGTAAAACCCGGAAGAGGACTCGACTATGGCTACGAGACACTGTTGGAAAAGGACTATCCCGTACTTGTAGCAGCCGTAAAAGAACGGTTCGCCGATCAGCCCCTTTATTTCGTAGGGCACAGTCTGGGCGCGCAACTCAGTGCTGTTTATGCAGCAAAAAAGCGCCTGAAGATAAGCGGGCTCATCCAAATAGCTGCCGGAACGCCATATTACAAAAATTGGAAAGGGCGTCAAAGAATCCGGCTGTTGATCGCTTCTGTACTATTTCCGGTGGTTTCCAGGGTTTACGGCTA
>JALQTV010000113.1 GCA_023268675.1 Saprospiraceae bacterium
CCACCACAACGCTCTTTGCAGGATTGGTTGATTGTACGAGAATCTCTCCTGAGACGAACTCTGGATATTCCAGAAAAAAGCTTATCCAACCCAATAAAATGGTAATAAAAAAAATCAGAAGAGTCCCCCATTGGACCAACCAATTCGGAGGTCGGCCAATAATTTCCTGGACAGCATCACTGCGGATATGTAATTCTTTTTCCTCCTTCATAGGATATGGTTATTTTCCTAGTGCAATCTGGTCTTTCAGGAGCTGGAAATAAGCTCCTCTCGCCTCCAACAAAGCGTCATGAGAACCTTCTTCAACTAATTCTCCATCGCTTAGAACAAGAATACGGTCAGCGTATCTTACCATAGGTAATTGGTGTGTCACGACAATAAAGGTCTTGCCTTTCAATAAGTCAAAAACGTTTTCCATCAGAAGCATCTCATTAAAAGAATCAAGAGAATTGGTTGCTTCATCCAAAAAGATATAGTCTGGTTCCTTATATAAAGCTCTGGCCATAAACAGTCTTTGCTTTTGCCCCTGGCTAAGTCCGATTCCATCCTCTCCCAATAAGGTTTGGTAATCAAGGGGCAGACTTTCAATGAAATGCTGAAGGTTGACTGCTTTTACAACCCTAAGTAACTTATGCTGATCAATGATTTCATCTCCGATGGCAATATTTCTTGCAATGGTATCCTGAAAAATATAGCCCTCAGTTGACACCCAGGCTGTTTTAGCTCGCCACTGGCGTTCTTCCAACTGCCTTAAATTGATGCCTCCGAGGCGGATAGCCCCTTCTGTAGGCTCGTACAAATTCATCATCAATTTCATCAAGGTTGTTTTACCCGAGCCACTGGGACCAACAATGGCTGTTGTGCATCCATTAGGAATAATGCAATTAATTTGTTGAAGTACAGCGTGAGAACCAGGTCCCTCGTACGCAAAACTCAGGTTGTCAATTACTATATCCTCGGTTCCTTCCAAGCTAGACACCTTTTGATCCACTCCAATTTCTTCAATAGCGTGGACTTCCTGCATGCGTTCCAGGCTGAGCTTTGTATCTTGAAGGGTTCGAAAGAAATCGAGGAGTTGGTTGACAGGTAAATTGAGTTGCCCCGCCATAAACTGAATCCCAACCAGCATCCCAAGGCTCATATTTCCATTAATAACGGCTGTAGCCGAAAAAAACAAAAGCAAAATATTTTTGGATTCGTTTAAAAACAAGGCACCAGAGCGTTGGAGCTGTTCTAGTCGAAAGGCATCTTCCTGGATGGAAATTAATCTAGCTTGCTGCCTTTCCCATGACCATCTTTTGGGTTTTTCAGCATTGTAAAGCTTAATTTCCTGCATTCCTTCTATCAAAGCATTGAGCTGAACCTGGCTTTTGCGAAGTTGGTCGTATTTTTTGTATTCAAAAAAGCGTCGCTTTCGCTGAAAAAAAAGGACCCAAAACACAATGGAAACAATACTTCCGGTATATGCCACCATAATTAAGGGACTCCAGAATGCTAAAACTACCGCAAAAGCCATAAGGTTCAAGGCTGCGAACGCTGTTTGAATAGTGGTTGAAGCGAGGAAATGTTGTACTTTCTCATGGTCAGCCATTCGTTGGAGAATGTCACCTGCTTTGCGATTATCAAAGTACCTCATTGGCAATCTCGCAACTTTCGCAAGAAAGTCTGAAATCAATCTAATATTGACACGCAATCCCACATATTCAAATATAAGGTTGCGGATAAAACCTGCTAAAACGGCACTTAATTGGAGCACGAGATAAGCCCCAAGCGCAATTTTAAGAAAATCCATATCGGCACCGACTATGCCTTTTTCAACAAAAGATACAATCAGAAACAGGAAGACCAACTGAAGTAAAGTACCCAAAGCTAACCCTGAAAGGACCTGAATAATCAGACTTCTGTATTGGCTAATGTAGTAATACAATCGACCAAATCCTTTTTTACTCGTATCTGAAGATTGGTCGTTATAAAATTCAGGAGAAGGTTCAAGTATCAGAATTATGCCCTCCTCTTCGTCTCCTTTCCAATGATGCAAGAATTCATCCTTTTTGAGTTTGTACTTGCCAAAGGCCGGATCTGCTATCCAAACAAATTTTTTATTGATTTTATAAACTACAACAAAGTGATCCTCTTTCCAATGCACAATTAACGGTAGTACGGCTTGCTCAAAAAGTGTATCCGAATCAACACTTGCGGCGATGGTATTCATACCCAAAAACTCCGCTGCATCACTTATTTCCAGCAAGGATACGCCCTGTTTTCCCGTATGGGTGAGTTCCCTCAGGTATTCCAATGAAAAATACCTTCCATGATACCTGGCTACCATTCGCAGGCAAGTAGGTCCACAATCCATGGACTCCAACTGCTGAAAAAAGGGAAAGTCTTTGTTCATACTAGACAATCATCTGTTATAGACAGGACAAATTATTTTAGCACGCTTTTTAACCACTCTAGTTGCCTATCAAATATTTCTTTTGCATCCCTGTCGTGGTGCAACTCATGGTGGGTACCCTTGAAAGGCCAAAATGTGATCTGCCCTTCAACCCTGCTGACAAAATCCCGGGAGCCACCAAAGGCTGTAATCGGGTCATCCTCACTATGCATGACCAACAAAGGGATAGGAAAAGTGCCCGAGAAACCATCCAGTTTGCGGACAATGTCAAAAATTCCATTGCCCAGGTGAAGCGAAATCCTGCCATGAACCAATGGATCTGTTTTGTACTTTTGCGCTTCTTCCGGAATTGATGAAATCCAGGATGGATCTAAACCATTCGAAAGGGTCAGGTTTGGGAAATACCTTCCAAGAACTTTTGCCATTAACAAGGTAAATGCTGATGGTTCTTTGACCAATCGTATCCATCCGGAAGATGCAATCATCGTTTTGAAAACTTCCGGTTTTCGCAAAACATATTCAAGTCCCACAGCCGTACCCATACTTTGACCATAGAGGACTAAAGGAACATTTGGGAATTGTTCTCTGCAAAAATCAGTTACCGAGTCCAACTCTTCAAAATAAACTTCTACGTCAGGGACACAGCCTTTATTTCCAGAAGATTGTCCATGTCCGCCTTTGTCGTAAGCGATCAAAGTGTAACCTGCATTATTAAATTGGGCTGCAAGAGACTTGTACCGCCCACTATGTTCTCCCAAACCATGTGACACTACAATGACAGCTCTGCTATTAGGAACAGGCCAACTTCTCAAAAAAATCTTGTGATCCTCTCTAACCTTCAAATTTTTTATGTCAGTATTCATAATTTTCCCAAATTAACATCTAAATCAACCAATATATGTTCTAATTTTTCAGGATATTCATTTTCAACGATAAATTATGCATATTTGACCACTCAGACCAGCAATTTACCTGATGAAATCAAACAAACCAAGTATTATATTCATGGGAACTCCTGATTTCGCTGTAGCATCACTAAAGATACTACATGAAAATCAATATCCCGTTCTTGCCGTTATTACCGCCACTGATAAGTGGGGAGGACGCAACAATAAAACGCAATTGCAATCAGCTGTAAAAAAGTATGCCCTGGAACATGGGTTACCGGTGCTACAACCCAAAAACCTGAAAGATCCGGAATTTGTGCAGGAATTAAAGGCCCTGAATGCAGATTTACAAATTGTAGTAGCTTTCCGAATGCTTCCAAAAATAGTCTGGGATATGCCCAAACTTGGGACGATCAACCTTCATGCTTCTCTTCTCCCAGCTTACAGAGGAGCTGCTCCTATTAACTGGGCGATTATCAGGGGCGAAAAAGTAACTGGAGTTACGACTTTTTTTATTAGGGAGAACATAGACACGGGTGATATTTTACTACAAGAAGAAGTTCCCATAATGGAAACGGATACTGCCGGAAGCTTGCACGATAAGCTAATGGAAACGGGAGCATTTCTAATATTAAAAACGGTAGAAGGAATCTCCGAAAAGAACATCACCCCAATCCCCCAGTCTGAGGCTCAAGTCAGTCTCGCTCCAAAAATATTTCATGATACTTGTGCTATTGACTTTGCACGGAACTCACAAGAGGTGTACAACTTCATCCGTGGTTTAAGCCCCTACCCTGGTGCATGGGCCCTGTTTTTGGGTAAAGAAATGAAAATATTTGATTGTTACAAGGAGCAACAAAGCCACTTATTTGAGCCCGGGACATTTGCCAGCGACAATAAAACTTATCTTAAGGTGGCAGTTCGAGACGGGTGGTTGTTTATCAAATCTTTACAGATGCAGGGGAAAAAGAAAATGGAGGTCGCACCTTTTTTAAATGGAATACGATTTAATTTGAAAGATTTTCTTGGCGAGAAAATTATATCTGAGTAAAATAAAATTATAAAAATCAAACAATGAAGGAAGAATATATCAGCCTTAGAAACCTGCAATTTCTTTTGCACGAAGTGTTTAATGCCACTCAACTCAACAAACTAGAGCGCTACAGCGATTATGACCGCGAAGCTTTCGACATGAGTCTTGAAGCAGCAAAATTGATTGGAGACCAACACCTCTTCCCTATTTACCGGGAAATGGATAAAAACAAAGCTTATTACAAGGATGGAGTGGTTTATGTACACCCCAAACTCCGAGAAGTTTACCAGGCAATTGCCGAAGGAGGATGGATTACAGCTCTGGATGATTACGATATCGAGGGCCAGCAAATGCCCATCACCTTGTTCAATTGTGGTGTTTTGATTTTTTATGCAGCAAATGCCAACGCAGCATCGCCGTCACAATTAACCGTAGGCGCTGCCAACCTGATCAAGAATTTTGCTTCTGAAGAACTGAAGGCAACCTACCTTCCAAAAATGCATAGTCTGGAGTGGCAGGGCACCATGGCCCTAACAGAACCCCAGGCAGGAAGCTCCCTTTCAGACATCACCTCTACTGCATACCCCCTACCCGATGGCTCTTACAAAATTAAGGGTCAGAAAATTTACATCTCCGCAGGTGATCACAATGCCGCAGACAACGTAGTGCACCTTTTACTGGCACGCATTGACGGAGCTCCTGCAGGAACAAAAGGGATTTCCTTGTTTGTAGTACCCAAGTTCCGTCCTGAGGAAGATAAACTGACTCCCAATGATGTTACAACGGCAGGGATATATGGCAAAATGGGGCAAAAAGGGTATGTTGCCGCACATCTTATGTTTGGCGAACATGATTCTTGTAGGGGTTTCCTTGTAGGTGAACCGCATCAAGGTCTATCCTATATGTTTCAAATGATGAATGAAGCCCGAATTGGCACAGGTCTTTTGTCCACAGGGAATATTTCAGCAGCCTATTATGCTTCCCTCAAATATGCAAATGAAAGAGCTCAAGGGCGTCACCCTTCCAATAAAGACCTTTCTCAAGAGCAGGTATTAATTATAGAACATGCTGATGTAAGAAGGATGCTTCTCATGCAAAAATCTATTCTGGAAGGAAGCATATCACTTCTACTGCAGTGTAGCTACTACGCCGACATCCTGCATGCCGGAGAAGGGCAAGAAAAAGAGGAAGCATATCTTTTGCTGGAACTACTTACCCCCATTGCCAAAAGTTTTCCTGCCGAGATGGGAGTTCACTCTATTAGCAACGCCATGCAATGTCTTGGAGGAGCCGGATACACCGATGATTTCCCTATAGAACAATATTATCGCGACATTCGAATCAATGCTATTTACGAAGGAACTACAGCCATTCATGGAATGGATCTGCTAGGGAGAAAAGTAACTATGGCTGGAGGAAAGGCTTTTAAATTGTTTGTATCAGAAGTTAAAAAGACATTAGATAAAGCACTGGAGCATGATACATTAACAGATCACGTTACTAATCTGGCAGAACGTTTGAAATCGTTGCATGAAACAACTTTACACCTAATGGATCTCGCCAGCAAAGATAAACCAGAAGTATTTTTGGCAGATGCCAGCTTGTACCTTGAGTTTTTTGGAATCGTAACTGTTTCCTGGCAATGGCTCAAGCAAGCGATCATAGCAAAGGAGGCTTTGAAAAAAGAGCTACCGGCCAACGAATTCAATTTTTATTCCGGAAAGGTCAAAGCATGTGAATATTTCATTGAATATGAATTGAGTAAAACACTTGGACTGGAGAAAAGATTGAAAAGCAGCGCTCGTACAAGCCTGGAGACAAATCCATTATTTATTAACTAACCATCTCAAAACCGAATGAAACATATTGAGATCATAGACCTTAACTTTCAGGGAGTACCTGAAAGCATCGCAGCTTTTCTCATCAGGGGGCAGGAAGGATCAATCTTAGTTGAAAGCGGGCCACACAGCACTCTCCCCGTACTCGAAGCCAAGTTAAATTCCTTCGGGGTTGCTTTGAAAGAAATAAAGCACATCCTCCTCACCCATATCCACCTTGATCATGCAGGTGCAGCTTGGGCCATAGCCAGAGAAGCGGGTGCCTCTGTTTTCGTTCATCCCAGAGGCAAAGCACACCTGCTGGATCCATCACGTTTAATGGCATCCGCAAAAAGAATATATGGGGATCAAATGGATAGTTTATGGGGAGATTTACAACCTATACCAGCTGCACAGTTAAAAACCATTGATCACGGAGAAAGGCTTCAACTGGAGGGGCTGACATTTACAGCATGGCATACTCCCGGCCATGCCAGTCATCATATCGCCTGGCAATTGGAGAATGTTGTTTTTACCGGAGATGTAGCAGGTGCAAGAATTGGACAAGGAGTCATTGTGCCTCCTTGTCCCCCTCCCGACATCAATATCCGTGAGTGGAAAGATTCTATCCGCTTATTGTCAAGACTCGACGTTGACAAGTTGTACCTTACACATTTTGGCGTTTTTCAAGACATATCAAACCACCTATCTATCCTTGAGAAAACACTGGATGCGTGGGTTGACTGGATAAAGCCCTATATTTTGAATGGCAGTAATCCTGAAACCATACTACAGGACTTTAAACTTTATGTAGAAAAAAGCTACGAAGACAAGAAAATGGGGCCTGAAATGAAGGATAAGTATGCCAAAGCCAATCCTTTGGACATGAACGTTTCAGGGTTGATGCGATATTGGCAAAAATTCGGAGACCAACATTAAGAAACTGGCCAAAAACCTCTGGCTACATCAACCACTTGTTTTATAATTCGAATATCTGGAATATTAATTTCTTCCATTTCATCGTATTCGAGATTTTCAGCAGGTAGTTTCTCATTTTGAACTTCGGCCACTTGCTTCTCTCTCGCATAAGTATATTGCAAGAAGGCATATGCACAAAGACTACAAAATGCCAACGATACCGTAATTGTTAATTGTTTGCTTATCTTTTTCATAGATTTCCGAAGTTTCATACAATTATATGACGATGATTCCCCGGGAAAAGTTGCACATTATTATAAAAATTAAAAAAAATCACAAAAAACGCTTGCCTGGAACAGCTTCCAATAGTTCTCGGGTATAATCCGTAGCAGGTTGATTAAAAATAGTTTCGGCAAATCCGCCCTCCACTACTTTGCCATCCCTCATAACAAGCAATTCATCTGCCATAAACCGCAACACTGCAAGATCATGAGAAATAAACAAATAAGTAAGATTAAATTGTTCTTGCAAATCCTTCAATAAATTTAAAATTTGAGCTTGTATAGAGGTATCCAATGCCGAAACGACTTCATCACAGACAATCAATTCGGGCTCCACAGCCAAAGCTCTGGCAATACAAACCCGTTGTCGCTGACCTCCTGAAAAAGTCGCAGGATAACGATGATAATGGGCTTCTTCCAAACCCACCAATCGCAAAAAATACAATGCCTTATCTCTTTGCTCTACTAAAGTCAACTCTGGCTGCCAGTGGCGAATAACCTCACGGATAGACTCTCCTACTTCCATTATTGGATTCAGCGCATTGTAAGGATCTTGAAAAATGTACTGAGCAGACTTCCTATACATTTGAAAATCCGTCTTATTAAGCGCTCCAATTGATTTGTCTAAGAAAATAATGCTCCCCGACTGTGGCTCCAAAAGTTTGACTATGCACTTCCCCAAAGAAGTTTTTCCGGAGCCGGATGCTCCTGCAATACCTAAGGTTTTACCCTTATCGATTTTAAAGGACACCCCATCTACCGCCTTTGTAAACATTTTCTTTCTACTAAAAGCGTTTTTTTTATTGTAGGAAAGGTTCAAATCATCCACCCTTAACAAAGGACGGGAGGTTTCGGTCTTGGGTAAGTCTGGCACATCCGGCATTGGTATTTCAACTCCATCAAATGGAAGTCGATGGAGTTTTTGATGGAGGGGAGCTCTACTCCACAACAAGCTCTTTGTAGCAGGATGCGTTGGCGCAAAAAAAATGTTTGTTACGCTATTCTGCTCAACAATTTGACCCTCCTCCATGATTGCAACCTGGTCTGCAACCTCCGAAATAACTCCCAAATCATGAGAAATGAACAACATGGCAAGGCCCATTTCCTTTTTCAGACTATTCAGTAATTGAAGAATATGGGATTGAATATGCACATCAAGTGA